>NZ_CALJXO010000235.1:0-16019 GCF_937988555.1 uncultured Boseongicola sp.
ACCGATTTGGTCACGGATTGCCCCGTGGCTTTTTCCTGAATGGCTTTGACGAAATCGCGGGCGACGGGCAGCGAAACGTCGGCTTCAAGAAGGGCGACGCGGACTTCGCGTAGGGCGGTTTTCACGTCGTCTTCGGACAGCGCGCCCTGCTTCGTCAGACGATCAAAGACGCCAGAGAGGCGATCTGAGAGATTTTCAAACATACGCACTGGCCCTTTTGCCCGTTGATCCCTGATCGGCACTTATGCACCGACCGACTAAACGCCAAACGCGCCAGTGGCGCGACCCGACTAAACGCCAAACGCCCCCATGGGCGCGACGCGCTGATGGGGGGCGATCCCTGTAAACAGGGACCGGGAGATTCAATGCTCCCGGAGGTTGATGCGGGATTACGGCGCGTGCGGCGCGGAGTCAAGGTCGCCGTCGCCCATCCAGCGGTTGATGGTTTCGACAATGTCGCCCGAACGATTTGAGTTGGAATAGGTCGTCACGATCGGCACGCGCAGATCACCGCCCCCGCGGCGCATGACAAGCGTTGGACGATCTAGGCGTTGCCCGTCCGAGTTGGTGGTGTGCTCAATAAGTGCGTGATCGACATCACCAAGGGCGCGCGTGTTTTCCTTGTATCCGAAGACTGTCCTGCGCCGAATTGTGAAGGTCTGTTGCCGCCGGTCGAAGATCACCTGAACGCGGCGGACGAAGGCGACAAAGCATGCCGTTCCGATGCCGCCGCCGAAAATTGCGAAAAACAGGCCCATGAGGTCCCCGTCAAACACGAGCGACAAGCCGACCGCGACAAAAATAAGGATGATTGCGGTCAGAAGGATCGACAGGAGCCATGGCACAGAGGCAAGGATCAGTTGGTCGGGGGTGTCGCGGATGATTTTCATGGGGTGATCTTAGGAGCCTCAGGGCATTCATCAAAGGCTGCGCTTTTGTTCGCCTTGCCACGGATTGGCTTCATGTGCTTGATGGGAGGCAGATCCAAAGGAGCATCCAAAATCGCAACCTCGGCCAATCCGCCGGAAACGCCCTCGGGCGTGCCGACTCGCCGCTCGGAAAGCGGTAAAGGTGTCTTGTTGATGCTTCTCGGCATGTTCCTGTTTGCGGCAGTGGATACAGGGGCGAAGTTCCTCACGGCTGAGCTTCATCCAATCCAGATCACCTGGGCCCGGCAGTTGGGACTTTTGGCCGGCGCGTTTTTCTTGATTGCCTACCATGGGCGGACGATCCTGCGGACGTCGCACCCGAAGTTGCAGGTTTTGAGGGGCTGTGTTGCGGTCGGGTCTGCGACGTTGTTCATCGTTGGGGTTAGCTATGTTCCGTTGGCTGACGCGGTTGCAGTGACTTTCGTGGCCCCGTTCATTGTGACGCTGTTGGCGGCATTCATCCTGCGCGAGCCTGTGGGCATGCGGCGATGGATTGCGGTGTTCCTGGGGTTTGTCGGGACATTGATCGTAATCCGGCCAGGCATGAGTGTGATCCACCCGGCGGCGTTTCTTATTGTGATTGCGGCGGCATTTTTCGCTGTGCGACAAATCATATCCCGCGCCCTGAGCGATACCGATAAGACCGCCACAACGATTGTCTATACAGCCATTGTGGGCAGTGCCTTATTAACGCTGCCCTTGCCTTTTGTCTGGATCACGCCGGACAGCCAACAAGTTATGATCCTTGTGGGTATTGCCGCTTTGGCCGGTGTGGCGGAAGTCTGTGTCATCAAGGCTTTTGAAGTGGCGATGGCCGTGGTGATCGCCCCGATCCATTACAGCATGATGATCTGGGGGACGTTCTACGGGTTTGTCGTCTTTGGTCAGCTTCCCGATATGTGGACGGTGATCGGGGCCGCGGTGATTATTTCCACCGGGCTCTATACGCTTAGGCGGGAATATTTGATTTCGCACGGCCGCATTTAAGCGACCATTGCTTCCGCATTTCTAAGATCAACCGAGACAAGTTGGCTGACGCCCTGTTCGGCCATTGTCACGCCGAAAAGGCGATCCATGCGGGCCATTGTCACCGCGTGGTGAGTGATGATCAAAAAGCGCGTGTTGGTGCGGCGGCACATCTCGTCGAGAAGATCGCAAAAGCGCGTTACGTTTGCGTCGTCCAGCGGGGCATCGACCTCGTCGAGGACGCAGATCGGGGCTGGGTTTGCAAGGAACACGGCGAAGATCAGGGCAAGGGCCGTAAGGGTTTGTTCGCCGCCGGAAAGAAGCGAGAGCGTGGATAGCTTTTTGCCGGGCGGTTGGCACATGATCTCAAGACCAGCGTCAAGCGGGTCATCAGATTCGATCAACACAAGTTTCGCTTCTCCGCCGCCGAAGAGGTGTTTGAACAACAGTGAGAAATTGGAGTTGACCTGCTCGAAGGCGGTCAGCAGACGTTCGCGACCTTCTTTGTTGAGGCTGGCAATACCGTTTCTGAGGGCGCGGATCGCGTCTTCCAAGTCGGTTTTTTCGGCAACAAGGTTGGTGTGTTCTTCATCGACCTCGCGGGCGTCTTCTTCGGCGCGCAAATTCACCGCGCCAAGGGCGTCCCGGTTGCGGCGCAGACGCAAGACGTCGGCTTCAATTTTCTCAGCCGAAGGCAGTTGTTCGGGGTCGGCCTCAAGCGTTTCAAGAAGCTTTTCAGGCGTGGTTTCCTGTTCTTCGACAATACGCTCGGCGGCGTGGGTGACGGTTTCGCGGGCGGCTTGTGCGTGGGCTTCGGCCGCGGCGCGCGCTTCACGCGCAGCAGAGGCGTCACGTTCGGATTGGCGTTCGGTGTTTTTTGCGTCGCGCTCGGCGGTTTCGCCCAAGGCCAGTGCATCGGCGGCGCTACGACGACGCGTCTCCGCGCCTGCAAGCGTGTCCGCAAGGCGGTCGCGATCTGCGGCGATGCGCCCGGGCGTGCCTTCTGCTTCGGCAAGCTCGACCCCAGCGGTTTCGCGGCGGCTGGCAAGTTCCGCGATCCGGGTTTCTGCGCTTTCGAGGCGCTTTTGCCAGGTTTCGCGTTCGCGCACGATGGCGGCGAGGCGGCTCTTGCGGGCTTCGCCGTCCCGCTTCAGCTCGTCATGCGATGAGCGCCTGGCCATCATCGTCATCCGCGCGGCTTCCACCGTAACCTTCAGGTCTTCGGACGTGGCGCGCAGGGCATCAAGATCGTCGAGACTTTCCAGCGAACGCTCGGCGTCTTGCAGTCGCTGACGGGCGGCCGTGGCTTCGTCTCCGTGGCGCGCCGTCGCAAGGTCTGCGGCATCGCGTTTTCCAGCAGAGATGTTGCGGTCGGCTTCGGCGCGCGAGAGGCTTCGGTTGGCTTCGGCAAGGGCATGATCTGCGGCGCGACGGGCATCGCGGGCTTCGGACAGTTTGCTCGCCAGTGCTTCGAGTTCGCCCTTCAGATGCTCGTGCGCGCGGGCGGCTCCGTCGGCGCGGGCGGTGGCGGATTCCAAACCCTGCTTCAGTTCTTCAAGGCGGTTCAGTTGCTCAAGTCGTAGTGCAGCAGCGGACGGGGCATCGCCCGATCCGGCGCGGAACCCGTCCCAGCGCCAAAGATCACCTTCGATGGATACAAGGCGCTGTCCAGGAAGCAGATCGGCCTGAAGGCCCGGGCCGTCATTGCGGTTGATGAGACCAACCTGCGCAAGGCGACGGGCGAGGACCTGCGGGACGCTGACGTAATTGGTTAATGCCGCGACCCCAAGAGGGAGCGATTGCGGTTTGGCGTAGCCCGGAAGCGAGGCCCAGCCAGACGGGTCGTCGTCTTCAATCGCGGGCGCGCGCAAGTCATCGGCAAGAGCCGCGCCGAGAGCCTTTTCGTAGCCGGATTTGACCGAAAGAAGGTCCATGACCTGACCGCCCTCGGCCGTGTCGCGGTTTACCAGGTTGGCCAATGCTGAAACTTCGGCCTGCAGGGCCTTTGCTTCGCCTTCTGCCGAGGCACGTTCCGCGCGCGCATTGGACTCGCGCGATTGCGCCCCTTCTCGGGCGTCATCAAAGGCCACGAGTGCGGCTTCCGCGGAATTGGCGGCTTCGCTGGCGGCTGCAAGCGCAACTTCTGCGGCGGCGAAAGCAGTGGCGGCAGTTGCGAGGTCTTGTTCTGAAGACTTTGCTTCGTCACGGGCCTTTTCTTCGGCGGCTTCACTGCGGGAAAGGGTCGTTTTGGCGTCGTCGCGCAGCCGTTGCGCTGACTGGTGGCGTGCAGCAAGACGGGCAACGTCTTCGGTCAAAGTGGATAGATCGTTTTCGCGGTTATGAAGGATGCGGGCGGCTTCGTGGGCTTCCTTGGAGGCTGCGTCCACGGCGTCGTCGAAGCCTTCGCTTTCGCGGTCAAGCGCGGCTGTTTCTGCAGTAAGCCGCGCGAGAGTTTCTCCTGCATCGGAGTTGAGGGCCGTTTCGCGGTCGGCGTCGGCAGTGAGTTGCGCAATCCGCGCCTGAAGCATTTCGATGGCACGCTTGGCGCGGGCCTCGTCTTCGTCAAGCTGAGCAATCTGGACCTGAACGCGTTGAAGAAGTGCAGCGGCGATAGCTTCTTCTTCGCGCAACTGCGGCAGAGCCTCTTCGGCCTTGGCGCGATTGTCGGTGGCCGTTCGCGCCGTCCGTTCGGCCTCGGCCGTTGCGCGGGTGCGCTCGGCAAGGTCGGTTTCGGTGGCTATGCGCGCGTCTTCGGCTTCGCGCCATTTGAGATAAAGCAACAAGCCTTCGGCATGGCGCAATTGCCCGCCGATCTCACGGTAACGCTTGGCTTGACGGGCCTGGCGCGCGAGCGATGCCAGTTGGTTGGCGAGCTGTTCGATGACGTCGTCAACGCGGGTAAGGTTTGTTTCGGCGCCTTTAAGCTTTAATTCAGCTTCATGGCGGCGCTGGTAAAGGCCCGAAATACCAGCGGCTTCCTCAAGAATACGGCGGCGTGCTTTGGGTTGGGCGTTGATCAGCTCGGAAATCTGTCCCTGGCGGACAAGGGCCGGCGAATGCGCGCCGGTGGACGCGTCGGCAAACAACATCTGCACGTCACGGGCACGGACGTCTTTGGTGTTCACTTTGTAGGCAGAGCCTGCATCCCGCGTGATACGGCGGATAATCTCAAGCCCGTCGTTTTCGTTGAAGCCAGCTGGCGCAAGGCGCTCGGAATTGTCGATGATCAGCCCGACTTCGGCGAAATTGCGGGCCGGGCGGGTTGAGGCCCCGGCGAAGATCACATCTTCCATGCCGCCGCCGCGCATTGCCGAGGGGCGGTTTTCGCCCATGACCCAGCGGAGCGCCTCCAACAGGTTCGACTTGCCGCAACCGTTCGGGCCGACAACACCAGTCAGCCCGTCCGCGATGACAAGATCGGTCGGGTCGACGAAGCTTTTGAAGCCGTTGAGACGCAGTCGGGAGAAGCGCAAGGGAGTTTGGCCTTTGGACTTGGGTGATTCCGGTCCCCAAGTGTCCGGTCTGCGCGAAGGGGAGTCAATGTCAGACGCAAGCGAAGGTGGGTATATCGGCAATTATCCACAAGATGTTGGGCTTTTTCGCGAATTCCCTTGCGAAAGGCACGTTCTGGATTAGGTCCGGCAAGAGGAATGTTTGCAATGAGGCGTGTCAGTGCTGCTTGGAATTTCAGGGTCCCTTCGGGCGCAAGCCACGAACCGGAAGCTAATCCGCGAGGCGGGTCGCCATTTTGGCGGTGACTACGTCGAGGCGGATATTCGATTGCCGCTTTATGACGGCGACGAAGAGGCCGCGTCCGGGGTGCCTGCGTCGGTGCAGATTTTAGCAGATCAGATCGCTTTGGCTGAGGCGGTTGTGATTTCGACGCCCGAATACAATCAGTCGTTTTCAGGGGTTCTTAAGAATGCACTGGATTGGATCAGCCGGGTTGAAGGGCGTCCCTGGGCCCATAAACCCGTTGTGCTCATGGCCGCGGCCGCGGGTCGTGCAGGTGGCGCGCGGGCAAATTATGCGTTGCGTCTTGCGATGACGCCGTTTCGCGCGCGGGTTTTGGCGATGGAAGTTTTGTTGGCGGGCTCTGGCACGGCGTTCGATGCTGAGGGACGCCTGGTTTCAGAGCGCGTTGATGCGCAAGTGGCAGATATTATCGTGGCGTTGAAGGCCGAGATCGCGCGCGGTGTGTGACCGCTTGTAGCTTGGCGCGCGCGGATTTAGTTTCGCGGCTATGAGCCTCGCTGAAACATTAACACTGAACGACCGTATCGACCCGGCGCGCGCCGAGGCATGGTTCGCCACCTTGGGGCAGGCGTGCCCGGTTGATGTTGGCGCGATACTGCCGCCGTTCGCACATTTGGCGTATTTTTGGAATCCTGCCGGGCGTGAGGCCTTGGGCGTTGACGGGCATCAAGATGCGGGCATCGGCAAGCCATTGTCGGAATTGCCGATGCGGATGTGGGCGGGTGGCCGCGTGCAATGGCATGCGCCCTTTCGCGCTGGCGTGGCGGCCAAGAAACTCTCCCGCCCCGTTGGGATGACCCGGAAATCAGGGCGCAGCGGCAAGCTTGATTTCGTCACCATGCGTCATGAAGTCTTTCAGCGCGGCGCCTTGGTTCTGACCGAGGATCAGGACCTTGTGTACCGCGAAGCGGGAAGCGCAACCCCGCAAGGCCTGGTTGAAACAGGCGAGGCGGATGAGCGGCGCGCTTTGAAACTGGATGCCGCAACGCTGTTCCGGTTCTCGGCACTGACGTTCAATGCGCATCGCATCCACTATGATGCGGAGTATGCGAGGGATGCAGGGTATGGCGGTATTGTTGTGCATGGTCCGCTTTTGGCGACCTTGCTGGCATTGTTTGCCGCCGAGCATCTTGGGGCGGTGACCGCGTTTTCTTTCCGCGCGACTGCCCCCCTGGTTTTGGGGGATGTTGCCTGGCTTTGCCGGGCGGGGGATCGGTATTGGATCGAAGGATCACGTCGGCGGGTTTCGATGACGGCTGAGGCGCGGTGAACCTTGAGGGGTTTTGTGCGGCGCTGCCCCACGCGCCCTCGAGATATTTTTGAAAGGGTGAACGGGGTCAGGCGGTCAGACGAAAGCCGTCGGGGATTGTGTCTTTGCCGTCCAGAATGAGGTCACACATTGTTTGGGCCACCATCGGTGCCACGCCGAAGCCGATTTTGAAGCCCCCGTTTGCGACAAAGTGATCGGTGCGGTCTGGCCATGCTCCAAGAAGGGGCGCGCGGCTTTTGGCGCGGGGGCGTACGCCGGCCCAGCGTTCTACGATGCGCGCCCCTTTCAGGACAGGCATCAGTTCCATGGCGCGCCGGATGACGTCGTCGAGCATTTGGTCGGTGCTGTGTGGATCGCTGAAGTCTCGTTCAGAGGTGGAGCCTATGGCCACGGTGCCGTCCTGATGTGGCACAAAATGGATGCCGCCTGCGAAAATCTGGGACCTTCCAGCTGCCTCGTGGTGCAAGAGCGCGGCCTGACCTTTGACCCCAGTGCCCATCAGCTTGCCAAAGGCGGTATTCAGGTCGTCGAGACCTTTCCATCCGGTGGCCCAAAGGATTGCGCCGCCGTCGTCGTTGGCTTGCGTCGTGACGTCGCCTCCGCGGGCTTTAATGGCGGCCGTGAGGCTTGCGCAGGCACGTCTTGGGTGGATAAGGGCAGACAACGTGTCGTGGATATAAAGGCCTGTATCGCTTGGGGGTCGCCAGTCGCCCGCGGCGTCAGCTTCTATAACCTCCCAGATCGCGGCGTTACCCCAGAATTCGGCAGCGCCTTTTGAGCGGGCGCGGGCCATGACAACTTCGCGTTCCCCTGCGAGCGGTTGCAGCCGTCCGGCCTTTGCGAACCCGGTTGAGATGCCTGAGGTCGCTTCAATCTCGTGCCAGAAGTCGGGGGCCATGAGCAGAGCGTCGAGTTGGAATTGCTTCTTTTCGTTCCAGACGTCTGGCGTATGCGGCTGGAGCGCACCGACGATGCCTCCGGAGGCACCTGAACCTGCGCCATTCGGGTCAATCACGCGCACGTTTGCCCCGCGCTTCAGAGCAGTCCATGCGGTCGCGAGACCAAATATGCCCGCGCCGCGCACTGTAAGATCGACCGTTGCCAATTTGGGCTCCTGTTGCGACTGTCTGACGGTATTTCCAAGCGATTTAAGGCGAAACGTGGCTTCACACCAGCATCCAGAGCTCAGTTGGCGCGGAAATGTGCCGATCGCCACCCGTTTCGAGGACCCTTACTTCTCGCTTGAGGACGGTTTGGCCGAGACGGGTCATGTTTTTCTTGCAGGTAACGGGCTGCCCGCGCGTTTTGAGGATGAGTTTCAGGTTGCCGAACTGGGGTTCGGCACAGGTCTGAATTTTCTTGCGACATGGGCGGCTTGGGCGGCATCCGGGAAGCCTGGCACGCTGCGGTTCACGTCGTTTGAGCTATTTCCGATGGCGGCGGATGATATGGCGCGCGCGCTGTCCGTGTTTCCGACTTTGGCGGAGTTTGCAGCACCTTTGTTAGCGGCGCGCGGGGAGGGGCGGCTTTCCGTCAGAACCCCGGGCGTCGTCTTGGAGATTATCGAAGGCGATGCACGCCAGTCGGTGCCTGCGTGGGATGGGCTCGCGGATGCGTGGTATCTGGATGGCTTTGCACCGGCGCGCAATCCAGAGCTTTGGGAGCCGGAGTTGTTGCATGCCGTTGCCCGGCATACGGCGCCCGGTGGCACCGCCGCGACGTATTCGGCAGCGGGCGCGATCCGCCGCGGGTTGGCTGAAGCAGGGTTTGAAGTTGAACGGCGACCAGGGTTTGGGCGCAAACGGCATATGACGGTTGCGCGTATGGCTTGCCCCCGGTCTTAGCCCGCGCTTTTCAAATCGCTGATCAAAGCGTCGATATTGCCACCGCGCTTGTCGAGCATTGCACCGATTTCGGCGCGCTCTGATTTCAAAAGGCTGATGCCTTCGATCAAAAGATCAAAGAACCTGTCCGAACCAGACCTGTCCGACACCATGAAAGTGACACTGAACGGTGACTGGCCGCGAAGCTTGGCGACGCACTGCACTTCCTGAAAGCTTTTCACCTGGCGCGCGCTTTGCACGATGATCTCGCCACCGATAAAGTCACGGAACTGTTTGCCGTATTTGCGGGCAAGATATCCGGCGAAGGCATCAGAGAACTGGTTGAGCTGTTGGCTGCTGGCACTTCGGGCCGGGGGCCCGAGCGCCGAGCGTGAGATTGTCGGGACGTCCGCATAACGGTTAAAGATCACCTCGAAATCGCGATACATCGCGGATTCTGATTTGCCGGAATTGATCACCGAAGTGATCCGCGCGACGACATCGTCAATCAACGAACGAGCTTCGGCTGTGGCCAGAGCGAAGGCGGGGCTTGATGCAAAGCCCATCGTCGCCAGAAGGCCTGCAAGCGTTGTGCGGCGTGTCAGGTTACTCATCATACAATCCTTCATACAGGTCGCCGTATAGATCGACGGTTGCGTCGTCTGAGGTGCTTGCCAGCGAGAAACGGCGCGAATCGAGATAAAACAAGCGCAATTGTGTGTAGCTGTCGGCGCTGTCGTAGAGAATGGTGTCGATGGCTTCCGTCAACTCGAAGCGGCTATTCAGCGTTGAGGCAATTGTGAAGTCGAGGTTGGCGTCTTCGGCTTGGCTGCCAAGTTTTGGGCCAAGGACCGTGCCGATCGGGTTGGTCAGAATATCGACGACAAGACCCGCCGTGTCGCGTTCTGTTGACGGGCCAAAGACCGGCAGCACGAGATAGGCGCCTTCGCTGGCGCCCCAGACGGCAAGCGTGTCGGCGAAACCGCTGTCGCGGGCCTCAAGACCCATGTCCGAGGCCGGGTCGAACAGGCCAAGAAGGCCAAGCGTTGTGTTCACCGCGAAACGCGCTGTGTTGTGGATGGCGTCGCCAATGTCCCCTTGCATGATTTTGTTCATCACAGCGCTGGGCATCCCGAGATTGTCTGCAACGTTATCGACCGAGCGGCGAACAGGGCCTGGAACCAAGGTGCCATAGACTTGGCTGGCCGGCCGTAACGCCGAGCGGTCAAGTTCGCCATTTACCCAATGCGTAGCCCGGTTCACGGATTCGTATGGGTCATGCACATCAGTGCCCGGTTCCGGTACAGAACAGGCGGTAAGAAGCGCAAAACCAAGGCCAATGGCCAAAGCGCGCTTTGGGGAAATACGTGTGGGCAGCAAAATCAGACCAAATCGTTTGTTTTAATCAGCAGAGACATTAAGCGGATACATATGTGTTTTTCAGTTAAAGAACAGGTGGTAGGAGTACAAATTCACGCAAATGCGCGTTAAGTGTTGCCAGACAGGCGCGGCTGCGCGAAATCATGCTGATAGCAGGGAAACAGGGGCGATTTTGCGGCAATTGCGGTACGAAACGCCCAAAGAAGGAAATTCTAGATGAGCTCAAACTTTGATCAACGCCTGGCGGACCTTGGCCTTTCGCTTCCTGATGCGCCAGCGCCGCAAGCCAATTATGTGCCTTTTGTGGTGGTTGGGAACACCGTCTATGTCTCGGGGCAGGTGTCGATGAATGCGGACGGGTTGATCACAGGTAAAGTTGGGGCAGACCTGACGGCCGAAGAGGCAGCGAAGGCGGCTCAGACCTGTGCTCTGGCGCTTTTGGCACAGGCCAAGAAGGCCTGTGGTGGCGATATTTCGCGGCTGAAGCGCGTTGTGAAACTGACGGGGTTTGTGAACTCGACACCGGAATTCGGCGATCAGCCGACGGTGGTGAACGGGGCTTCGGATTTGTTGGTGGCGCTATTGGGGGATGCTGGGCGTCATGCCCGTTCGGCCGTAAGCGCGGGCGCATTGCCGTTTAATGTTGCTGTCGAAATCGAAGGTATTTTTGAGATCGAATGACCCGCATGCTTCCTCAATCCCTGATCCGGTTGCCGCTGGCGCATCGTGGACTGCACGATGCGCGGGCCGGTCGTATCGAAAACGCGATGGCGTCTTTTCAGGCGGCGGTTTCGGCCGGCTATGGCATTGAACTTGATATTCAATTGTCGGCTGACGGGCAGGCGATGGCCTTTCATGACTATAAGCTGGATCGGGTGACGGGTGAGACTGGGCTTGTGCGGGAAAAAACCGCAGCCGCGCTGACTTCGATCCGGTTGACCGGCTCCGATGGCACTATTCCGACGTTGCGTGAGGTTCTGGCCCTCGTGGATGGCAAGGTGCCGTTGTTGGTCGAGATTAAGGATCAGGATGGGGCTTTTGGCACCGATGTGGGGCCTTTGGAGCAAGCCGTGGCGCGAGATCTTCGCGATTACAGCGGCGAATGCGCCGTCATGTCGTTCAATCCCCACAGCGTGGCAGAGATGCAAAGGCTGCTGCCAGATATCCCGCGCGGACTAACAACGGACGCT
Organism: uncultured Boseongicola sp.; assembly: GCF_937988555.1. Classification (NCBI taxonomy): domain Bacteria; kingdom Pseudomonadati; phylum Pseudomonadota; class Alphaproteobacteria; order Rhodobacterales; family Paracoccaceae; genus Boseongicola; species uncultured Boseongicola sp. The sequence continues at coordinate 11,315 of NZ_CALJXO010000235.1, forward strand.
TTTGCGCCGGGGTGTGGCCCCGCGTCGCTGGATGTGTTGGTCGGACTGCGCGCGATTGCCGATTTTGATCGGGTAGGGGCAAGTTTTATCAGCCATGATTGCAACGATCTTGATCGTGGTCGTGTGGGCGCCTTGAAGGCGCGCGGCGCAGGGATCCTCTGCTGGACCATTCGATCGTCTGAACAAGAGGCAAAAGCGCGGTTGATTGCGGAAAATATCACCTTTGAAGGCTATCTGCCGCGTCTGACGGCTTGAATCGCACGTCGTACGCGCCAGTTGTGAAACAACCCGCAAGAAGAGACGCATGAGCGCATCTGACATCGAAATTTCTGTACTTGGCGGTCTGGCCGAGATCGACCCGGACGTCTGGGACGCTTGCGCATGTCCGGAAGCGGTCGACGGTGCGCGCGCTATTGATCCCTTCACGACCTATCGTTTTTTGAGGGCTTTGGAAGATAGCGGATCGGTGGGGCCCGGGACGGGATGGCAGCCGCATCATCTGGTGGCGCGTGCGGGCGATGAGGTCATCGCGGTTGCGCCGATGTATGCCAAGGGTCACAGCCAGGGCGAGTATATCTTCGACCACAACTGGGCGCATGCCTGGGAGCGGGCAGGCGGACGGTATTATCCGAAGTTGCAGATTGCGGTGCCGTTTACACCTGCGACGGGGCGGCGTTTTTTGACGAAGCCGGGCCAAGAGGATCGCGGCTTTCAAGCCTTGGTGCAGGGGGTGCTTCATGTCGGGATGGAGAACCGCCTTAGCTCGGCACACGCGACGTTTTGCACGGAAGATGAAGCGACACGAGGCGCAGAAATGGGCCTTTTGCATCGGGTGACCCAGCAATACCATTGGGTGAACGACGGCTACGGGACGTTTGATGATTTCCTCGCGGCATTGTCATCGCGCAAGCGCAAGACAATCCGAAAAGAACGACGCACGGCGCATGATTTTGGCGGCGAGATCGTCCAGTATTCGGGCAATGATTTGGGACCCGAGCATTGGGATGCATTTTGGCAATTTTATCAGGACACCGGCGCGCGCAAGTGGGGAACGCCCTATCTGACGCGGTCGTTCTTCGATCACGCTCAGCAAACGCTTCGCGATGACATGTTGCTTGTTCTGGCCCTTGAGGACGGGCGGCCCGTTGCGGGTGCGTTGAATTTCATCGGACGCGATGTGCTGTTTGGACGCTATTGGGGGGCAGTCGAGCAGTTTCCCTGCCTGCATTTCGAACTGTGCTATTATCAGGCCATCGATTACGCGATTAAACACGGATTGCGCGCGGTTGAAGCCGGAGCGCAGGGCGAGCACAAACTGGCGCGTGGATATTTACCAGTTGAATGTCATTCGTTGCATTGGATGGCAGACGAAGGATTTTCTACAGCGGTTTCTGACTACCTTGAGGCCGAGAAGCGCGCCGTGTCAGGCGATATCGAAATCCTGACCACATATGGACCATTCAAGAAGATCACACAGGAGCCGACATGAGCGAGAAACTAACAGGTGAAGCGCGCGAGGCGGCGGTGTCGACACTGACTGCGACGGGATGGGTGTTGGGCGAAGATCGTGATGCGATCACCAAGACGTTCAAGTTTGGCAGTTTCATCGAGGCCTTTGGGTGGATGACCCGGATGGCGCTTGTGGCTGAGAAGATGAACCATCACCCCGAGTGGTTTAACGTCTACAACCGTGTCGAGGTGACCTTGACGACGCATGACGCCGGTGGTCTGTCCGCCCTTGACGCTGCGCTGGCGGAGAAGATGGACAAGGCGGTCTGATGGAATACCTCGACCAGTTAATGGGTTACCAAGTCGTCGATGGCACGACGGTGGGCGATCTTTTCACGGTTCGCTTTCTGATCGATATCGCGGGGCAGGTGATGCTGGCCAGCGTGATCCTGATCGTAGGTTTCTTTTTGGCAGGCTTCTTCCGCCGCCGGATTATTCGGCTGGCGGAGAGATCCCGTCACTTCGACAAGACGATGGGTGGCTTCCTGGCCAATATCGTGCGCTACGGTCTTCTGGCGCTGACGATAATATTCGTCCTGCAGAATTTCGGCTTCCAGACGGCGTCCCTTATTGCGCTTCTTGGTGCCGCCGGTCTTGCGATTGGCCTTGCTTTGCAAGGTGTTCTAAGTGGCGTCGCATCCGGTGTGATGCTGGTGGTTTTCCGTCCGATCAAGGTCGGCGATTTCGTGTCCGTCAACGGCGTTATGGGGACGGTCAAGGACATTTCAATCTTTACGACGGAACTTGCGACGTTGGATAATGTTCAGATCATTATGCCGAACACGTCGGTCTGGTCGAGTACGATCACGAACTACTCGGTATATGACAGACGACGTGCAGAGTGGATTTTCGGTGTTGCTTATGGGGCCGATCTTGCCAAGGCCGAGCAGATTATCAAAGATACTATTCTTGGCGATCCGCGCTCATTGACAGACCCCGAGCCGTTCATTCAAGTGAACAACCTTGGCGACTTCTCGGTCGACTTTCTTGTACGGGTCTGGGTGCCTGCGGCTGCATATTTTCAGTATCAGGCCGATATGAAGCGTCTTGTGAAAGAGGCGTTCGATGCCGGCGGGATCGATATTCCGTTCCCGACGCGCACCGTTCGTAACATCTCTGCCTAAGCGCTAGACCATTTCAAGAAGAGTTTCGCCGGCCGTCATTTCACAGACACCGCGCCCCTCTTCGACCTGAAGCACTTCGACAACGCCGTCGTTTACGACCATGGCGCAGCGCAGGATGCGCTGGATGTAGCCAACGGGGGGGGCATCAAAAGTCAGGCCGATGGATTTACCAAAGGCGCTGGACCAGTCCGCCAACATGGTAATTCCAGCTTCTGTTGCGCCTGTTGTCTCGCCCCATTTGGCCATCACGAAGACATCGTTGACTGAAACACAGATGATTTCGTCGATGCCTTTTTCCTTGAACGCTTCGTATGTGCGGATGAAACTTGGCAGATGCGCCATCGAACAAGTCGATGTGAAGGCCCCAGGCAGTCCGAAGATAACGACGCGCTTGCCGGAAATGTGCTTGGCGACGTCGATTTCTTCGGGTCCGTTCTCGCCCATGTGAAGAACAGTTGATGACTGGATACGGTCGCCGACGGTGATAGGCATTGCAGGGGAACTCCGGGTGGCTACTAAGGTTGATACGGGACATAACGTGGTGGATGGGTTTGACCAGAGGGCAAAGCGAATGAGCGGAATTTTTGTCGTTGGTGGCGGACAGGCGGGGGCGTCTTTGGTCGCCAAATTGCGAGCACTTGGCGCGGAGATGCCGATCACGGTCGTCTGTGGTGAAAGCGTGCCGCCGTATCAGCGTCCGCCTTTGTCGAAGGCATATTTGCTTGGGGAGATGGCAGAAGAGCGGCTCTATCTGCGGCCTGAGGCCTGGTACGCCGACAACAATATCCAGCTGCGCCTCGGCTGTCCGGTGACCGAGATTGATACGGAGCGCAAGGCTGTCGATATTGGCGGGGAGTGGATCACATATGATCAGCTTGTCCTGACGACCGGGTCAATACCGAACCATTTGCCCGCCGCGATTGGGGGGGATTTGGAGGGTGTCTTCACTGTGCGGGGCCTGGCCGACGTGGACCGGATGGAGCCTCGGTTCCAGCGCGGCGCGCGGGCGCTGGTTGTTGGTGGTGGCTATATTGGACTTGAGGCCGCGGCGGTTGCGACCAAACTTGGCGTGCATGTGACGTTGATTGAAATGTCTCCGCGTATTCTTGGGCGTGTGGCCTCGCCAGAGACGGCAGATGTCATTCGCCAGGCTCATCGCGCCCATGGGGCCGATATCCACGAGGGCGTTGGACTTGAGCGGCTTGTTGGCGGCGGCGGGCATGTGACGGGCGCGCTGTTGTCGGATGGCACGATGCTCCATATTGATTTCGTGATCCTTGGCATGGGTATTCGTCCTGATACGCGGTTGGCGGAGCGTGCCGGTATTGAGTGTGACAACGGGATTGCAGTGGATGAATTCGGGCGCACGTCGGTCGAGGGCATTTGGGCTGCGGGGGACTGCGCAAGCTTTCCGTACAAGGGCGGTCGGTTGCGATTGGAATCGGTGCAGAACGCCATTGATCAGTCCGAGACCATTGCGAGCAATATTCTTGGAGCCGAGACAGCCTATGTCCCGCAACCCTGGTTCTGGTCGGATCAGTATGATCTGAAATTGCAGATTGCCGGTTTGAATACGGGGTATGACCGCGTGGTTGCTCGCAAAGTAGGCGCTGCGCGGAGTTTCTGGTATTTTGCGGGCGATCAGTTGTTGGCCGTCGATGCGATCAATGCGCCGCGTGATTACATGGTCGGCAAGCGGTTGATCGAGGCGGGGAAAAGTCCCGCGCCAGAGGTGCTGGCTGATCCTGAAACCGACATGAAAGCCCTGTTGAAGCCGTGAGGATCATTGGCGGACGCATGCGCGGGCTTGGCCTTGCGTCAGTTGGTAAAGGCGATGCGGCTGCACACCTGAGGCCAACGTCGGACCGTGTGCGCGAGTCGATTTTCAATCTTTTGCAAAACGGCGGCTACGGTGATCCTGTGGAGGGCGCGCGCGTGCTTGATCTGTTTGCGGGAACCGGTGCGCTGGGGCTTGAGGCTTTAAGTCGGGGAGCTGACCACTGTGTCTTTGTGGACTCAGGACATGTCGCAGGGCGTTTGATCGCTGACAATATCCAGCGCGCGCGCGTTTC
>NZ_CALJXO010000236.1:0-7834 GCF_937988555.1 uncultured Boseongicola sp.
AAGTATTTGGCGTCGGGTTCCGGCGCGTCTTCGGCCAGATCAAGGGCCGCGACATCCCAGTTTTTGGCGATCTGGTCGGGGTCAGCGAGACCAATATACGGATCTTCGGGCGCAAGGCGGGCCATTGTAACAGCGCGTTCCGCCATGGTTGCAATGGTGTCGCGCGAGGTGTCAGAGGCGGATACGCAGGCCTGACGTTTGCCGATGAGAACACGTAGACCGATGTCGGTCCCTTCGGCGCGTTCTGCCTGTTCGAGCGCTCCGTTCAGAACGTTGATTGTGACCGATGTGCCAGAGGTTGCAATGGCGTCCGCGGCGTCCGCGCCCGCATTTTTGGCGGCGGACAGAAGGGCGTCGGTCAGCTTGGCAAGGTCAGTCATGCAGTGTCCTTTGGCGGGGTTCGTTTTGAGGTAGTCCGGACAGGCGGGTGCCGCAAGGTCTGGGCAAGCTATAAAACGACAGCGGCGCCCCGATGGGACGCCGCGAATTGCTGGTTTATTGAACTCGGATCAGCGGATGCGCTGACCGTTGGCAAGGACTGAGCCGTCCTCTTTCAGTTCGATGGTGGACTGCAATGTGTCTTCTCCGCCGCCCGGACGGGCAAAGAGGCCGATCATCATACGCGCGCCCATTGCCTGTTCTTCCTGAACGAGGCCCATGCCGACCAGCTTGTCGAGCAAGCCGTTGCCGCCGGAAAGCATCAGGTTCGCAACGCCTGCAGGCGTCGGGATGCCCGTCGAATTGTCGAAGGTGAATGCGCCGTCGCCCGTCAGTTCAGCGCCCGCGATGGTCAGCTGCAGGGCGTTGACGTTCAGGTCTTCGATCGAGCCGGGGATGCCTGGGGTGCCGCTTTCGGCGAATTCGGGTGCGGTGAAGTCCTGGCTGACGATGACGTTGCCGCCCGTGTCGACAAGAAGCGTGATCGGGTCGCGCGGTAGGGCGCCTGCGGGATCGATCATGCCCCAAAGCATATCGTCAATTTCCAGGCCGACCATAGTGAATGAAAGCGCGAAAGGTTGCGGATCATCGCCCGGGACGAGGGGCATCGAGAATGCGCCGCCGCTTTGGGCCATGCGAAAAGTCATCGGCGGAAGCGGGATGGTCGAGCCGCCGATGGAGACGGTGACGTCGTTTGTCGTCCCACCGTAGGAGATGCCATTTTTGTCCATTGCTCCGCTGATTTCACCCGAAAGGGCGGCGGCGGCCATCTGGAAGCTGCCATCTGAGGTGTCGACTATGATGTCGTATGTGACCTCGCCGTGCGTGCCGCTGCCGATCTGGGTCGTTCCGGCTTCGATCAGTTGTGCAAGAGACATGTTCGGTGCGATATTGCCGACGGAGCCGCGCGTGGTTTGTGTCAGGTCTTTCATCGTCAGACTGAACGCACCGGACCCTTCCTCGGGCGTTTCGCCCCGGAAGTTCATGACCAGCGACAGAAGGTCCAGCGCCGTCTCGCTGTCGTAGGAGCGCGCGTCTGCTCCGGTGAATTCGACGAAGCCGGTCAGCGCGGAGAGGGTGAAATCGAAGTCTACGGGGACATCATCCGGGACCTCCGGGCCTTCCATGATGAAATCGGTCATCTCGACGGTTGGGTAGTCGAAGTCATACCGCAAGTTGTCTGGTGTCCCGGAGGCAATCAGCTTGGCGTCGGGCTGACGGATGGTGAAGCCGACAATGCCGTCTTCGCCGTCCGGGCCGGTGACGCTGAGTGTGAAGGTAAGTTCGTCGTCCATATCGACCGTGACTGTGCCGTCGCCGTTGTCAGCAAAGGTCAAGGTGCCAAGCTCCCAGACGGAGGCGCCGTCTGCGACGGGAATGGCGGCGGAAAGACCGATGATTGAGATGGCATCGCCGTCATTGCTGGTGCGGTCGAATGTCAGGTCGGCACCGTAGCGTGCGAGGAGAGACTGCCAGTCGTCCCAGACTTCGGACGGGGTGATATCGGCGAGGGCAGGACCTGCTGCGAGAGCCAGGGCAGAGGTCAACGTGAGGGTGCGAAAGAAAGGCATAATATAAGTCCGGTTCAAAATTCGGGGGTGTCGACACAATCCTGTGTCCGCCAAGGGGCGTCAAGGCAAGGGTTTTGCCGCGACGACAGGTGGGATAAGCGTGGCGATGTTAACACGCAGTATGGCAAAAATGAGGTTTGAGATGTCTGTTCTTGGCAAGACAGTGATGATTACCGGGGCAAGTCGGGGGATCGGCGCGTCTGCAGCAGAGGTGTTCGCAGGGGCTGGGGCAAATGTGGTTTTGGTGGCGCGCGGCGGTGAGGCGATCACGGAGATCGCGGGGTCTATAGGGGATCAGGCGCTGGCCGTTCCTTGCGACGTTAGCGATTATGCGCAGGTTGAAGCGGCGGTTCAGGCGACAGAAGCGGCTTTTGGGCCGGTGGATATATTGGTAAACAACGCCGGTATGATCGAGCCAGTAGCGCATCTTTCCGCGATTGCGCCGGGCGATTGGGACCGGGTGATTGATGTCAATCTGAAGGGTGTTTTCTATGGCATGCGCGCTGTTTTGCCGGCGATGATCGCGCGGGGGTCAGGGACGATTTTGAACATCTCGTCGGGGGCCGCGACCAATCCGATTGAGGGATGGTCGCATTACTGCACCTCGAAGGCCGGCGTTTTGATGCTGACCCGCATGGGCGACAAGGAAAATCGCGAATATGGGGTTCGCGTGATTGGGTTGTCGCCGGGAACAGTCGCAACCGAGATGCAGCGCGAGATTAAGGCCAGTGGGGTAAATCCTGTTAGTCAGCTGGACTGGTCGGTCCATATCCCGCCTGAATGGCCTGCGCGGGCATTGGTGTGGATGTGTGGTTCGGATGCGGATGCATATTTGGGGCAAGACATTTCGCTGCGTGATGACGCTATCCGCCGCACGGTTGGGTTGATTGAATGATTGAGACGGCGGTTGATGGGCGTGTCTTGACGCTGACGCTTAATCGTCCAGAGAAGGCGAATGCGTTGACGCTTGAGATGCTGAGGACGCTGGCCGATCAGTTTGAGCGCGTGGACCCAGATGTTTGTGCCGTGGTTTTGACCGGTACGGGCAAGGTGTTCAGTGCTGGTGCCGATTTGGACGCCGCACGGGCCGGGTTGGCAGTTGATCCGGTTTGGGAGCGATTGTCGCGGGCGGTTGCGGGATGCCCCGCGTTGACTGTGGCCGCAATGAATGGAACGGCTGCGGGGGGCGCCTTGGGCATGGTGCTTGCCTGCGATTTGCGGGTCGCGGTGCCGGGAGCGAAGATGTTTTACCCGGTGATGAAGCTGGGATTTTTGCCGCAACCGTCGGATCCGATGCGGTTGGTCGCTTTGGGCGGCGTGTCGGCAGCGCGGCGCGTGTTGCTGGCCGGAGAGCGGCTGGACGCTGCGTCCGCGCAGGCGCTTGGGTTGCTGGATGCGATTGCGGACGACTGTGTTGCGGCGGCACATATGATGGCGGCGGATGCCTGTGCGGCGGGGCAGGAGCATGTGGCCGCGATCAAGGCGATGATCCCGCGCTAACGATGTTTGCGACGCTTTCCGGGGGGTTTGGAGTGGACGTCGGGCGGTCTCCGGGTGACCCATACGAGGAAGGTCTTCAGCCTTGAATGCTCGCGGAGTGCCTCGGGCATATGGGAGGCGCGGGCAAGCTCGGTTTTGGTGAGCGTGACATGAATTTCGGTGTGACAAATCTGATGAAGTAAAACGGTTGGGCCTCCCTTGCCGCCCCGGAGTTTGGGGACGAGGTGTTGGAGGCTTTGTTTGGCCTGCGCCAATAGAGGACGCAGGCAAAGAGAGCAAAAGGGATCGCTCATGGATAATACATCTGGACGTGCCGGGGATTTTGACAAGGTCGAGGCATTGGTGGTGGGCGGCGGACCAGCAGGGTTGGCGGCGGCGGAGGTGATGTCGGCGCGCGGCTTGTCTGTTGTCGTTGTCGACGCGATGCCTTCCGTCGGGCGTAAGTTTCTGATGGCGGGGAAATCGGGTCTGAACCTGACGAAGGACGAACCCTTGGCGGCGTTATTGGCGCGGTACGGGGATGGGTCGGTGGCGTTCGCTGAGGCGGTTAAAGCGTTTGGGCCGGAGGCAGTTGTCGCCTGGGCACGCGCGCTTGGTGAGCCGGTGTTTACCGGATCTACAGGACGGGTGTTTCCGAAGGCGATGAAGGCCTCGCCACTTTTGAGGCGCTGGATGGGGCGTTTGGGTGAGCAGGGCGTCGAGGTGCGCGCGCGTTGGCGCTGGACCGGCTGGGACGGCGATGCCTTTGTGTTTGCGACGCCGGAGGGCGAGCGTCGGATTGAGGCTTCGGTTGCGGTGATGGCGCTGGGCGGTGGCAGTTGGGCGCGGCTTGGGTCGGACGGGGCCTGGGCGGATATTTTTGCGGCGTCTGGCGTGACATGCCGGGCGTTTCAGGCGTCGAATGCGGGGCTTTTATTGGACTGGTCGCCGCATATGGCGGCGTATTTTGGGTCACCGGTGAAGGGCGTGGCCTTGGGCGCGGGCGATGTGGTCAGCCGGGGCGAGTGGGTTGTGACACAGCGCGGAATTGAAGGTGGCGGCGTCTACGAGGTCACGCGCGCGATGCGCGAAGGTGCGGCGCTTTCGGTGGATTTGTTCCCTGATTTAACGGTTGAACAAGTGGCTGTGAAGTTGTCGCGGGATCGCGGGAAATTGAGCGTCTCTAACTATTTGCGCAAAGCGCTGAAGCTGACGGAGGTGCAGCGGGCGTTGTTGATGGAGTGGGGCCGACCATTGCCGGAGGGCGTGGCTTTGGCGGCATTGATTAAGGCTCTGCCGGTGCCGGTTCGGGGGGCGTTTCCGTTGGACGAGGCGATTTCAACTGCGGGCGGCGTCGCTTGGGACGCCTTGGACGGGTTTATGCTGCGCGATCGCCCAGGGGTGTTTGCGGCCGGAGAAATGCTGGATTGGGATGCGCCGACGGGTGGCTATCTGATCACGGGATGTCTGGCGACAGGGCGGGCTGCAGGCGCTGCTGCGGTGAAGTTTCTCGCGCGTTAGAGCGACCAGTCGATCTGGGGGCCTGCGGGGATGATGCCGAGGGGGTTTCTCAGCTCGGATTGGGAATGATAGCCATTTTTGTAGACCTCAAAGCGGACGGTCTCGGCGATACCCGGCATGGCGTAGAAGCGGCGCGCGTAAGTCCATAAGGCAGGGTAGTCGGTGATCCGGCGGATATTGCATTTGAAAGCGTAGTGATACGCGACATCGAAGCGCGCAAGGGTCGGAAACAGGCGCAAATCGGCTTCGGTCATCTGATCGCCTGTGAGCCATTTGGTTTTCTGGAGTTGAGCGTCTATGGCGTCGAGTGTCTCGAAGACTTCGGCCACGGCGATGTTGTAGGCGTCTTGGGTGCGCGCGAACCCTGCCCGGTAGACCCCGTTATTGAGGGTCGGGTAGATGCGGTCGTTCCAGGCGTCGATCTGAGGGCGTAAGGGTGCGGGGTAAAGGTCGGGCCCTTTGTTGAACGTGAGGAACATCCGGATGATGTCCGCGCTTTCGTTCGACACGATTTGGCGGGTTTCGCGGTCCCACAGGACGGGCATGGTGCAGCGACCGGTATAGCCGGGGTGTTGGTGAGCGTAGACCTCGTGGATGGCTGAGACGCCAAGCTCGGGGTCTGAGTATTCTCCGGTTTCGTCGAAGACCCAGCCTTGGTCGGTGCGACGGGGGCGGGCGAAGGAGACGGGGATATCGTTCTTAAGTCCGAGAATTTCGCGGGCGATGAGGGCCCGGTGGGCCCAGGGGCAGTTCCAAGCGACATAGAGGTGATAGCGGCCTGCAGCGGGCGGGAAGGGGCCGTCGGGGGTGATCCAGTCACGGATTTTGGCCTCGGCGCGCTTGAATTCACCACCATTAAGGGTGTCTGCGCCGGGGTCTTCCATGTGGTAGGTGCCGTTGATCATCACGCCCATTTTGGTGCTCCCTGTTCGATAGCGGAAGACATAGAGCGTTTGAAGCGGTCTGGCGACGCGCAGGGGGTGTGCGTCAGGCGCCGGGTTGGAAAGTAGACACCAGAATCACCCAGGATTCGGCGGGCCGGATCATGGTGTAATGGTGACGCCAGCTGCGTTCCAAAGTGCCATCCCCTCGCAAAAGCTCCCAGTTGGCAGTGATCAGCGCAACGTGAGAGCCCTGGGTGGTGAGGTCTGAGCCGGCCAGACGCGCAGTCGTCACGCTTGCCTGAAGAAGGGCTGCACGACGCTGCTCGTTGAAGGCGATGAGGTCGGTGGCGGCTGAAAGGGTTTCGTGGCTGCCGTCAGCGTGGATCATGTGACAGGGCAGGCTAAAGAACCGCGAGAGCGCATCACAGCCAATCGATCCGGCAATGACGGCTTGCCAGGTGTCGCAGTAGAGCCTTGGGAAATCCTTGAGGGTGGTTGCAGTCATGCTAGCGGTTCTTTTGCGACGCAGTCCAAGCGGCGCGCGCTTTCATGCGGTCGAGGTAGGACGTTGAGGTTTCGGCTAGATCGTGCGCGTCGGTGGCCCAGAACAGGCAGTGTGCTGCAATGATATCGGCGATGGTGAAGGTATCGCCACCGAAGAAATCCGCGCCGTCGAGAAGGCGGATAAATTTCTCTTCCGCCAGTTTAAAATCAACCTCCAGCAAGGGAAAGACCTCGGGGTGGCGCATGTCTTTGGGCAGGACGTAGCTATGGCGCGAACGCATCCAAAGCGGGGCTTCGAGTTCGGTCAGAAGAAATGCGATGCGGGCGTCCATTTTGGCACGGGCATGGCTGCCGGGGCTGTGGGTGAGGCGATTTTCTCGGTCCGAGAGGTGGTAGAGGATCGCGGTGGAATCGGTGAGGACCGCGTCGCCATCTTTGAGGACGGGGACCTGCTTCAATGGGTTCAGCGCATTAATCTCGGGGGAATGAGGGCGCGCGATCTGGTGATCGTAAGAAAGGCCCAGTTCTTCGAGACACCAAAGAACGCGGGACGTACGGGTGGCGGTGGGTCCAACGACGGTCAGGGTCATCTGCGGTTCATCCATGCGATTTTTAGGAGTGTGCGCTCCATGAGCGCCATGTCGGGGGCGCGGTTTGTTGAGCGCAGCGTGAGGTCGGTATCCAGAAGGAGCGCCAGCGCGCGTTCGGTCTTGTGCATACCCCATGCGGCCGCCTGGCGTTGGATGCGGTCGCGTCGGGGGCCGAAGACGGGCGGGCGCAATTTGGCGATGCCCTGGCCGGGGCCTCCGGGGTCGGACGCGACGATGTGGAGCGTTTTGAAGTGGCGGGTCGCACCGATGCACAGGCCAACCGCCCCGATGCCCTGAGCCTGAAGCCGTTTCAGAACGGGGCCAATGCGGTGGGCTTCGCCGTCGGCCGCTATGTTCAGAACATCGTCGATGCCCGCCTCGATGGACTGGGGCGCGGAGAGGTCGACTTCTTCGGGGGTGAGCGGGGTGGTGTCGCCGCGTTTGTAAAGGGAGATTTTTTCAAGCGTTTGGCGGAAATCGCCCGGATCGAGGACGCGGGACAAATTGGTGAGCGCCGCCATTGCGTCGGTTGAGATATCTTTCAGGCCGGATTGCGTAAGGGCGGCTTCGATTTCAGCGCGGCTTGGGGGGTCGTCGTAGATGCCGGTGGCGTAGGCGTTCGAGTGGTCCTCGAAGGCCTTGCGAAGCTTGGATTTGGCAGCGAGTTGTCCCGCGGTGACCACGACGTGTGCATCCCCTGCCTGCCAGTCGGAAAGGGCTGCTTTGATCGTTTCGGTGAGGCCGTCGCCTGCGTCCTCGACAAAGACCACACGCGGGCCGGGGAAGAAGCCCTGCGATTTGGTTGCGTCGTTGAGGAGCGCGGGGTCTTTCCGGAGGTCTGCAGCGG
>NZ_CALJXO010000237.1:0-12006 GCF_937988555.1 uncultured Boseongicola sp.
CGACTGCGTCTGACGATAGAATAAGGAACTAAGAGGATTAGTTCAGGAGAGCGAAATGTCAGTTTCAGTTCCTAAAATTGTTTGTTTGGCGGCGGAAAACATCGCGATGTCAGCTTCAGCCCTTTTGGGCCGGCGACACTGTTCGTGAAGAGGACGTAAATGCCTGTGCAGCGTGTCACGGCGTCTCCGGGACTGGCGACGGCCCGATGGTCGAGTTCATGTCCGTCAAGGTGCCTGACCTATCGCTATTGGCAGCCCGAAACGACGGTGATTTCCCAATGCTAGATGTGATCCAAACGATTGACGGACGCACAGGCGTTCGGCTGCGCGGCCATGGGTCAGAAATGCCTATCTGGGGTGATCAGTTCAAAGCCGAAAGCTATGAAGCGGGAAACTTTGGCGGAGAAGCGATTGCCCGCGGCCGAATTCTATCCCGCGCCTATTATCTTTAATCCATCCAAAAATAAAAAAACCTCAAGGTCTCCAAGAGCTAAGGACCGGTATCGGCTATTCTGAACTGCAAACCATCGCGCTCACGCATGCCGCGCTCCACGCCAATATCTTCGTGCCGCAAAAACCATTCGGCCAAGCCGCGCAGAGATAGGAACGTTCTCAAATAGAGTCCTCGCGAGACAGAAGGATGACCGATTGACTTGGGTCAAAGTCAGATTAATCCCTCATGATAGCTGTCTCCTGTCTCCCTATAAGCATTGGTTTTCCGGCAAAGATGGAACTTCAAAGATCTAAAATCACGGCTGTCGTCACAGGGCAGACTTTGCTGGCGCTTCCCGCACATGGTGAAACGCGTATTTGTGGTGCCGTGAATGTAACTGTCACGTATCAGCAAGAAGAGCATGCTGAACTGGCCTGCAGTGCCGCTCAAAAAGCGACGGCGCTTCTCAATGACCGTAGTATTTCCTCATTTTCCAACCCTGTTCGCGTCGACGTCGTGGAAGATTTCATAGCGGATTGCCTTGGCCCGTCCCATTGTGACAAAGACTTTATCGGGGCGCTTTCCCCCTCTGTTATGCAGGATCGAGGCGCGCTCGATGGCGTGCCCTGTCCAGTTGAAGGCTGCCTCGCGCGGGTAGAGAACATCACCTATGCGATAGAGGAGATAACAGTGGAACTTTATGGTTCGTCTCCGGTTGACCAAAATCAATCTCGTACGGATCGGGTCGGATAGTATGTCTTCAGAAGCCGAAACACTGGAGGCTGATCCATGGAAACCAACGTTTTACCGACGATGAATATGTCAGCCGAAACAATGGGATGCTGTCCAAAGTTCAACCACGAGGTTTGGGATGGCCGCCCTCTGCATTTCAAGGACAAGCGATTTGTTCGGGCGAAATCCCGCAGCGTTCTGCAGGTGCCAATCAATATGGGAAGCGTTTTCTCTCGGGTTCAAGAGCATATTGAAGACGCCGCGGCACAGGACGCTGACAGCTACCTTACTCTCAGCCGGGATCTGTCTTCGAGCGAAAGCGATCACTACTTCGCCGTGACAGGCGACGTGGCTGACGAAGAGATGACGACGCTGAGCGGCGACTTCATCACCCGCATTTTTGAGGGGTCATATAGGCATGCATGGGATTGGATGCTCGAGATGAAAACCGCCGCTGAAGCTGCCGGATATACGGCAAAGCAGTTCTTCATGTTCTACACGACCTGTCCGAAATGCACGAAAGTTTACGGTAAGAACTAAGTTGTTGGCTTTGCCGAAATTTGATTCCCAAATCACCAATATGGAGTGTGAACCCATGAAAGACCCCGAACTGGACATCTTGATCAAAGAGCTGGAAGCAAAGGCTCACCTGAGCCTCGCTGAATATGACGGCGTTGCGCACGCCCTTGCATATCTCTTGCCCGAGGCGGTTCCCGACGAAGTCATGGCCCCTGTCCAAATCAGTACCACAGACGGGGCAGTGCATATAGCGGACGTGGCCTATCCGAATTGGGTCGTAAACATCCACGGACGCGCGAATGAAAAGAATGGCAACTGGCGCTGCACGTTGCGGGAAAGCGATGTGCGCGACAGCGATACCTTTATCGGTACCGGCAATTCGCCGGTCCTCGCTCAGGCAATCCTGGCGGCGGTGCTACGGTTGGCTGCAACCCGGAAGAAAGACTGACGCTGAGAATTGATATTCCCCACGAGCGTGCGTCGAAGGAGCCAACGGATAGATGTGACAACAGTTATGAGGAGGAAAGGCGCTATGACATCTTCGTTTTCAAAAAGGGTCGCACTGGCAGCCGGGCTTGTGATTTCAATGGGCAGTTCGCCGGCAGCATTCACAGCCTGCCAGGTGACCGATACCGGTGGCATCGACGTCAACAGTTTCAACCAAACCGCATGGAAGGGCGTTTTGGATGCTAAGGCGGACTTTGGAATAGGGGGCCGCTTTCTCGAGTCTCAAAGCTGAAACTGACTATGATGCCAACATAAATTCACTGATTGACGGCGGTGGCTCCTTACATCGCGACGATCGTCTTCGTGGCTGGGGTTGTGGGGCGGGCGCGGCCGCCAGCGGCGGATGGAAAACCCTACGTTAAGGAATAAACCGGGCCTGCAGCGGCCCGGCATATCAGCCCGGAAGACTAAACATTTTCAGCTTTCGACACATTCCGCAGGACCTGCACAAAGCTGTCAGGCGTTACTGAGATGCTGTCGATTCCGAACTTTACCAAGTGTTTGGCATAGGCTGGATCATTGCTCGGTGCCTGACCGCAGAAGCCAACTTTTGAACCGGCTTTGTGTGCCTTGCGGATCACGGTCTCGATCATCCAAAGTACGGCAGGGTCGTCTTCGCGAAACAGAGGAGCGAGCGCGTCTGAATCCCGGTCTATGCCAAGCGTGAGTTGCGTCAAATCGTTTGATCCAATGGAAAACCCGTCAAAACGCGACGCAAACTCCTCTGCGCGCACAACGTTGGCCGGGATTTCGCACATGACATAAACCTCAAGCCCGTCTTTCCCCCGTGTCAGCCCGTTCTCGGCCATCACGGCTAAAACACGGTCTGCTTCCTCGGGTGTGCGACAAAAAGGGATCATGACGACCACATTGTCGAAGCCCATCTGCCCGCGAAGTCGCGCGATTGCCTGGCATTCGAGCGCAAAACCGTCCTTGTAGTTTTCCGAGTAATAACGCGACGCCCCGCGGAAGCCGAGCATCGGGTTTTCCTCGTGAGGTTCGAAATCGCGGCCACCAAGCAGTTCGGCGTATTCATTTGTCTTGAAATCACTCATCCGTACGATCACGGGCTTTGGGTAGCAAAACGCCGCAATCCGCGACAAACCTCGCGACAAGCGGTCAACGAAATACTCGGGCATGCTGTTGTAGCCGGCGGTCAGGCGCTTGATTTCGGCGCGGGTGTTTGCATCGCTGACCCGCTCGATATGCGCCAGGGCCATCGGATGAATGCACACCTCGCCATTCACAACAAACTCCATTCGGGCCAAGCCAACACCTTCGACGGGCAGCTGCCACCAGCGCAATGCAGCACTTGGATTGGCGAGGTTCATCATGACTTTGGTCCTGGTTTTGGGAAGTGTTCCGAGGGCCTCTTCTACGATTGCGATGTCCGAGATGCCTTCGGTCACCACGCCTTCTTCGCCGCCGGCGCAAGAGACCGTTACATCCTGCTTGTCATGCAGGATATGAGTGGCGTCGCCGCATCCGACGATGGCTGGCAATCCAAGTTCGCGGCTTACGATGGCGGCATGCGATGTGCGGCCACCATGATCTGTGACGATTGCTGCCGCGCGTTTCATGATTGGCACCCAGTCGGGATCTGTTGTACTGGTGACCAGCACTGATCCATCGACAAAATTCTCGATATCATCCGCGCTTTCGATGATCGATACACGCCCGGTAACCGCTGCACTCCCGACACTCAAACCGTTCACAAGGACCCGCCCTGGAGCCTTTACGGTATAGCTTTTCAGTGTCCCGTGATCCGCCCGGGATTGAACTGTCTCGGGTCTGGCTTGGACAATATAGAGCGTGCCCGTCACACCGTCGCGTGCCCATTCCATGTCCATGGGTTGTCCGTAGTGGTCTTCGATAGTCACGGCTTGTCGCGCAAGCGAAAGGATTTCTGCTTCGCTTAACACAAAGCTCTGCCGTTCGGCCTTAGACGTGGGGACGTTTCGGGGTGTGCCATCGCGGTCATGGATCATCTTGATCTCTTTAGCGCCCAACCTTTTTTCAAGGATCGGGGTGAGAGTTTGATTGTCTAAGAAAGGCTTGAAGACCTGATATTCGTCAGGGTCAACGGCCCCTTGCACGACATTTTCACCCAAACCCCATGCTGCGTTGATCAGCACGGCATCCGGAAATCCGGATTCCGTATCGATCGAAAACATCACACCAGATCCGCCGGTATCTGCGCGCACCATTTGCTGAACGCCGACAGATAGGGCCACTTGGTCGTGCTCGAAGCCTTGGATCTGGCGATAGGAAATTGCGCGATCTGTGAAGAGGGACGCATAGCACCGCTTGCAGGCCTCCAGCAGTGCGGTCTCTCCGATCACATTCAGGAAAGTCTCTTGTTGGCCGGCAAAACTGGCATCCGGCAGGTCTTCCGCGGTTGCACTTGAACGGACCGCAACAGGGATATCCGTTTCATTCAACGCGGCTCCCAACGCACGGTATTGAGTGACAATGGCAGCGGCAGTTTGTTCAGGCCAATCGCCCCCCAGAACAAGTGTTCGGATACGTTTTCCTGCATTTTGCAGGCTGAGTTTGTTGTCGGCCAGCGCCCTAAGGTGGAGCAAAATTTCGGCGTTCAGATTGTTTGATGAGACGAATTCACGAAACGCGTCTGCAGTCGTCGCAAATCCGGGCGGTACCAATATGCCCTTGGGCGCAAGAGTACTGATCATCTCGCCCAGCGATGCGTTCTTACCGCCGACCAGGCCTACATCGCCGCGTTTCACATCAGAGAGATTTACAACGACAGGGGGAGTCTGGTCCATGATTTGCGTTCCTTATGACGAGTTTCGCACCAACATTGGCGCGGCCTTGGCGGAACGACTTGAGCAAGATCAACGGGACGTGAAAATATCATGCCAAAACGATGGCTCTAGAGCAAACATAGGAGATTCGTGGATATGCAGATTGATGTTTGTCAATCACCGGGCGTTTAATTGTCACGAAGAAAGCAGTCGATCTGAACTGGCCATTGTAGACTCAGGGTTGCTCGGCATCCATCAGTCGTAGCGCGCTGTAAGATGCGCATGGGACGGCATTTATCCGACCGCATGTTCGGCACGGTCAGTCACCGACTGAACAGAACCGGTAGTTCAGCGTCTCTCAAAAGTGCCTGGGTGACCGCCCCGCTGACGAAGTCATAGAACCGCGAATGCCCGAACGCGCCCGTTGCGATCAGATCGGCCCCCTGTTCGAAGGCATGTCTCAAAAGGACTGCCGGGACGTCGTTTCCTGAGCCATCCAGATGGCTGACGATCGCGCTTACACCGTGTCTATCAAACGCAGCCGCAAGATCGATGATCGCGTAATCCTCCATTTCGCGACCACCGCCGTGATCCACACGAACGATACTGACTTTGCTGTCATTGCTAAATAGGGTCAGGACATCGTGGGCGGCACGGGTTGCTTCGCGCGTATTGCTCCAGCCTAGTACAATATTGTCGCCGATCGTTGAGCCCTCATATCCAGGCGGCACGATGATCACCGGCCGACCGCTTTGGCGTATTACCTGCGCCTGCACGGTATCCTGATCCCATTGAGCGCTGTTTGCCTCATCTTTTGCCATGACAACAAGGTCAGCTGCACGGGCACAGTCGATAATGCGTGCAGAGGCGGTTGTGGACTCGGCTTTCAGCAGACGCCATTCGCTTGGGAAGTCCTCGTTCTCTGTGTATTTGCGAAAGATCGTTTCGATCTCCACGGCTTCCGCGTCTTGGCTGTGGTTAAAAGAAGAAAAGGAGGACCCGGGAAGGTGTAAGGCAATGCCCGGGTAGACCAGTATCGCTTCCAGCGTATGCAATCCAATCAAGTGCGCTTGCTGTGCCCTTGCAAGCGGTACGGCCGCTTTCATCGCAGCTTCGGCAGTTTCACGAGACGTGAGGCAAACTAGAAGTGTTTTCAGAGCCATTTTCTGTTCCTTCCTATGACAAATGGACTGCATATCGCAGCCCAGTTTCTCCTAAATCTTGAAAATCTCGATTTTTCGAACATCGCTTTTTGCCTCGGCAGGCTTGGCGATCGTGAGTTTCAAGACGCCATCGGCAAACACAACTTCGACCGCGTCAGCATCTGGCGTGAACCCGAGAGGGATTTGTCGACCGAAGCTCCCGTAACGCCGCTCAACAACATGAAAGTCCTTCATGGTCTTTTCGTGATCGCTCGACTTTTCGCCCTTTATCAACAGGGCGCCTTGAGAGATCGAAATATCCTGATCCTCTTCTTTGATGTCTGGTAATTCTGCTGTGACTTCAATTTCACCATCGGTCTCGGCGATGTCGAGCACGGGAAAAGATGTGACGCCCCAGGAGTCAAGAAAGTCACTGACTTCCGCAAGTTGACGTCCGTGGAGTTTGTCCAGAAATGCGTTCATCTCTTGATGCATCGCTTGTAAGAACGGCTGCGCGCTACGGTCGGTCATCGGACGGGGGACTTGGCTCTGTGATATACGAAACTCTTTCGTGTGGCTGGATTGGGTGATGACGAGATTTTACCAAATCAAATCGGGCTACCGATTGATCGCGATCAAAAGTTAGCGACCTCATTCATAGTAGGCAGGTTTTGACTTCTGAAAGGAAAGCGCCGTGAAGCTGACCGCCTTAGGACTATTCTTGCTTTTGACAGCAATTTCATTGCCCGTCGCCGCCGCGGAGATGATATTACGCAACGGCGGCGATACGTTCCTAGGCGGTGAAACACTGCTGAGCGATA
Organism: uncultured Boseongicola sp.; assembly: GCF_937988555.1. NCBI lineage: Bacteria > Pseudomonadati > Pseudomonadota > Alphaproteobacteria > Rhodobacterales > Paracoccaceae > Boseongicola > uncultured Boseongicola sp. The sequence goes on from NZ_CALJXO010000237.1 coordinate 6,920, forward strand.
TCAACACCGCAGGCGATACATTCGTTGCAGGGCAATCAGCCAAGCTTGGGGGAACGACCCTGGGCGATTTGCATGCTGCCGGTTTCACAATATTTGTCAGCGTCAGTGTAGCGCAGGACCTCTATGCTGCAGGTGCAACAGTAGATATAGCCTCGACGGTCGCCGGAGATACTACGGCAGTTGGCTTTACGGTTCGAACCACGCCTAGCGCCGAGACCGCAGGGAATGTCCGCCTACTTGGCAATAGCGTGACGATCGAAGGTCCGGTCAAAGGGGCGCTTTCTGTCATGGCACGCAGTGTCATTCTGAATGCCCCCATCGAAGGTGACGTCCGGATAGCGGCCCGTTCGCTGCAATTTGGAGAGAATGCATCGGTCGGCGGCACCCTTTCCTACAGCACCGACAATCGCGTTGCGGTTCCCGAAAGTGTGGCGTCCGCAGACCGTGTTCAGTATTCAAAGCTCGACATCGATGCGGATTGGGACGAGTTCCGCGAGGCATGGCCGGGCGCAGATATGCCAGCTTTTCCGACGTTTGCGTCTGTTCTGGGCGCCTTTCTGATCTCACTTCTATTCTTTCTGGTTCTTGGTGCACTTGCGCTTGGTTTCGCGCCAAAGCAGCTTGAGCGCATGCGTTTGGGGATCGCCGCAGCGCCCGGTCGTTCGATGTTACTGGGGGTCATAGGGCTGTCACTTCTGTTCGGACTGGTGCCGATCGCGGCTTTGACCATTGTCGGATTGCCATTTGTTCCGATCGTTTTGCTAGTGATTGTGGTGACATGGACGCTTGGATATGCGCTTGCCAGCTACACTGTCGCAATGTTGGCTTGGGACGCGTTGGGTGGGGCAAAAGATCCAGGTGGTCTGATCAGACTCCTCCTGCTCGCGGCCGCTGTAACTGTAGTTGCGCTTCTGAACTTTATCCCGTTCATCGGCTGGGTCGCCAACTTTACATTGGTTCTGATCGGAGTCGGTGCCTTTGCGCGCTGCGTATTTACAAGCTTCGTGACCGATCCTGATCCAGCGTACGACGTCGATATGAAACCTATCGAAGATTGAAACCATAACGAAGGGAAACTGCATGTCTGCGCAAGGCCTTGAGGTAATTGATCACACAGTGCAACTGACACACGAATGGATCAACGAATTGAGCGAACGATTGGGGTGGGCATCCAAACGAAGTGCCCTAAGGTTAATGCGGACCGTATTTCACCAGATACGGGATCGGCTGTCGACAGACGAACTGGCACAGTTTTCGGCTCAGCTTCCGTTGCTGCTTCGTGGTATGCTGTTTGAGGGATGGGTACCGACGAGGTCGAAGGTAGCGGCCCGCAAATTGGAAGATTTCGCAGCAGAGATCGCAGGAAAAATGGGCGACGATGCGGAATACAGGGGCGTCGAAGACACTCGCTATGTCTTCGAGCTTTTGAACAACCGGATCGGTCGTGGTGAAGTTGACGATATTAGAGCGTGTCTGTCCGAACACTTGCGCGCTCTTTGGCCCAAGCCTTGACGGCAGTGCGGTTTTCGCCGTGCTCTGGAGCCGCTGGCCGAGATATCTTCAGCCCCGATCTCTATTAGCGATCGCATGGAGCGCGTCAGGTCGTAAAACAACCACTGTGTGTGCCCCATAAAGTGCGATGACTTGCCTCTTGCGAAACAGGCTGATTGTTCGGCTGACGGTCTCGGTCGTTAGGCCCAGGAAGTCGGCGATGTCAGCACGGCTCATAGACAGCGAAATTTGCCTGTAGTTACCAACAGGCTCACCAAGTCGCTGCGCCATTGTTTCGAGGAATGAAGCGACCTTTTCTGTAGCAGATTTTCGACCAAGCATCACAAAGTGATCTTGCATCGCGGCGATCTCTCGTAGTGCAGCTTGAACGAATGCCTTGTGAAGGACAGGATCTCCCGTCCCGTTTTCAAGAGAGGAAAACCGATACGGCTCCAACTGAACCGTCGTCAAGGCCTCGCAATCTGTGTGATGACGCCCATGGCTTGGGAAGCCAACCATGTCACCTGGAAACCCAAAAGCAATGATCTGCCGACGCCCGTCCTCCAGCAAACGTGTCAGCTTGACGGCGCCGGACACGACAACATAGATACGGTCGACCTTATCACCCTCGCGGAAGACATGTTTCCCACACGCCGCTCTGATCGGCCGCAGGTGCGATATCGTCTCAGTAGTTTGCTCGTAAAAAGCTTGGTCTTTGTGTTCGTTTGAAATGGTGACATACATGACAGACCCCCTTTTGGTAAGGGGATCATCGGCACGGTTCGTCACCACATTATCTTCAACAGTGTCATAAATTGTATTTTTATGTATGTTTGGGTTTGGGAGTATTGGATGAACCACCATCTGGTGATCATCATCAAAGGTTAGACATAGCTATCGGAAACGCTCCGCTCAGTATTCTTGTTGTCGACGACGATGAAATAATCCGAGCGCTTCTTCGGAATGTATTCGAGGATGCGGGTTTTTCTGTGCAAGAGGCGGCAACCGCGGCGGAGGTACTCTCCTTCCTGACACGCGAACGGCTCGACCTGATCACCCTCGATCTTCAACTTGGTTTTGAGGATGGGCTTGATGTGGCGCGCGTAATCCGCGACGTTTCTTCTGTTCCAATTGTTATGGTCACTGGACGCGATGACGTCGTGGACCGGGTCGTCGGTTTGGTACTTGGCGCGGATGACTACATCACAAAGCCCTTTCACATTCGTGAGGTCTTGGCGCGTGTGCGTTCTGTCATTCGCAGGTCATCCGGGCAAATCGTCGATACGCAAGTCCCTGTGAGCGAAGCGGCGGTCGAGACGACACAATCGCCGACGTACGAGTTCGACGGCCTGAGAATTATTCCGGAGCGTTTCGAGCTTTTTGACAGGACGGGAAAGCTTTGCGATCTGACGAGCGGTGATTTCCGCTTGCTGCAAGTGTTCCTTGAGAACGCAAAACGGATCATGTCGCGCGATCGATTGATGGATCTGACAGGCGGTGTTGGATAGAATCCACTGGACCGGACTGTTGACAACCAAGTCGCGTGGCGACGAAAAAAAGTCGAACGCGACCCAGCAAACCCAACGTTGATCAAAACAGTTCGCGGTGTGGGGTACAGCTTTGCCTGTGACGTGACGCGGGCTCAGTCGGGTTTATCGTCCAAAAGCGTTTGAATGCGTGTGGCGAGTTGGCTTTGGCGATAAGGCTTTTGAAGTATGTCGTAGTCCGCTTCCTGCGGAATTTTCTTGCTAAAAACATCGCTGGTGTAGCCTGACGTCAGCAATACTTTCACTCGCGGAAATTCTTCAAAAATTTTGGCGGCCAAATCGAAGCCGTTCATCTTTCCTGGCATGATCACGTCGGTAAAAAACAGATCGACAGGCGTGCCGCTCTTGAGCATTTCGTAGGCGTTGTCCGCTGTCTCTGCGGACAGTACCCGATACCCCAGCGCGGTCAGGCGTTCGAGTGAGTTTTTTCTTACTTTCGCGTTGTCTTCGACCACAAGAATACAAGGAGTGTAGCCGCGGGGCGGTATGTTCGCGATGGGCGGCGGCGGGGCTTCCAGGACGTCGGCGCCTGAAAGAATGGCGGGAAAATATAGGCCAAAGCTCGTTCCATAGCCAACTTCGCTGTAAAGCGTGATGTGGCCACCCGATTGGCGCACAAATCCATAAACCATCGCAAGACCCAAGCCAGTGCCGTGGGACTCGGCCTTCGTGGTGAAAAACGGCTCGAATGCTCGTTTCTGAGCATCTTCGGTCATCCCGTGGCCGTCGTCGGTGAACAAAATGCGGACGTAGTGGCCCGGGGAGACATCTGCTTCCTGAGCCATATAGCTGTCGTCGATGATGATGTCCGAGACCGATATGAGCAGTTCACCACCCTCTGGCATTGCGTCACGGGAATTCAGCGCAAGGTTGACCAGGGCGGTCTCAAGCTGCACCGGATCGACAAGAGCGGGGCTTGCATCTGCCGTGAACTCAGTTGCGATAGCGTATTTTGATCCAATTATGCGTTCCAGCAACGTCATCGCAGCTCGGCAGATTTCGGACAGGTCCGATGGGGCAGGTTTAAGGTTTACTTGTCGCGCAAACACCATCAGGCGCGACGTTAACGCGGCGGCCATCTCTGCCGCATGCAAGGCCTCCCTGCTTAATGCCAGCTGGCGATCGTTGTCCAAATTCATCTCAAGAAGTTCGAGATTTCCGATAATGACTGTGAGAAGGTTATTGAAATCATGGGAAATACCACCGGTCATCTGTCCGATCGCATCCATCCTTTGTGACCGTGATAAAGCGGCTTCGCTTGTTACGCGGCGCGTGTCATCGTGTAAGATTGCGACAAAGATCTGTGAGTCATCTTCTCGTGCCTCCCCCACAGAGAGTAGAACTGGGAAGACCTGACCATTTTTGCGCCTGCCTTCAACTTGACGGCCACTTCCAATGATCTGCTTTTCACCGGTCTGGATGTAGCGTGTCATGAAGCTGTCGTGACGACGCGCCATTTCGTCAGGCATGATGACCTTGACATCGCGGCCAATCAATTCACCCTCGTCGAACCCAAAGAGGTATTCGGCGGCCGGGCTGGCCCGCAAAATGTTACCTGTGGCATCAGATACAATAATTGCATCGACGGCGGTGGTCATTATGGCGCGCAGGATGGCACTATCGCGGTCGCGATGGGACATGCGGACACACTCCTTCACGCCCTATCTGGCCGCGCTTGGGCGCATCGCGCAAGGGGTCTCCGCTTAGTTTATAGGTTTTCTGGCTGTGATTCTTGGGTGAATAAAGCGGCAAGAGCGACAAATCGGGTCAGGTCGGTAAGTGAAATGACGCCATCCAACCCATGACCCCTTGCGACGGGAAACTTGCGCTGATGCAAGGTACCAATCAATTTAAGCAGATCGGTAATCTTCATATCCGGAGCGATAAGCGTTTCCTTGGTTAGGTCCACAAAAACATCATCTACCTTTGTGCTGCTCCAATGCTCCCGGTCGATGCTGCGAAAAACTATCGGGCCGATTTTGCAGAGCAATACTCCATTTTCGACCACAGGAAGAAAGCTATACCCTTGCCGCAATACAATCTTATTTC
>NZ_CALJXO010000238.1:0-10541 GCF_937988555.1 uncultured Boseongicola sp.
CGCGACGACCCGAAGCTGATCGAGTACATCCAACGCAACATTACTACGCGACGTGGCATTCGCGCCCGCCCCGAAAATATTCTTGTGACGATGGGCGCACAGAACGCCTTGTGGCTTACGGCGCAACTTCTTTTGACCCAGCGCCGGATCGCCGTGATCGAAAACCCCGGCTACCGTGGATTTCGAGAAATCCTTAGCGAAACGCGGTGCCACACGGTTGAAGTGGATGTCGATGAAGATGGCCTACCCCCCGACGCGCTTCCAGATCAGGTGGATGTGGTGTTCACCACGCCAAGCCATCACAGCCCGACAAATGCCAGCATGCCGTTGGATCGGAGAAAAGAACTGCTTCGCCTGGCTTCGGAAAAAGGCTTTGTTATTGTCGAGGATGACTACGAGTTTGAACTTGCGTTCAAACGTTCTCCATCGCCCACGTTGAAATCGCTCGATGGGGCGGGTTGCGTAGTCTACATCGGATCATTCTCGAAATCCTTATTCCCCGGCTTGCGACTTGGCTTTATGGTTGCTCCATCCGCGCTAATCGAACAGGCGCGCGCGCTTCGTTCGACCATAATGCGCCATCCGCCGTGGCATATCCAACGCAACGCCGCAAACTTCCTGTCGCTTGGGCACTACAATGCTCAGATCAACAGAATGCGGAAAGCCTACCAACGCCGCCGGCAGATTATGGAGGCGGCGATTGATGATTGCGGGCTCACCGATGCCGTTCCGGCCGTGTCAGGAGGCTCGTGTTTCTGGATGAAAGCGCCCGAAAGCGTCGACACCGAAGACCTTGCACTTGCTTTGCGTGCAAAAGGCGTTGTCCTCGAGCCAGGTCGAAGCTTTTATGCTCCGGGCAAGGGACCAAACAATCGCTACCGATTGGCCTATTCGTCGATTTCATCATCGAAGATTCAACGCGGTATCGAACTTATTGCCGAAGAGATCGCAAAACTGGACTGAGAGACACAGCCTCTCTGGCCCTACTGTGCGGTGCCGCTCGGACGCTAATTACATCGCGAACGCCTCCGCTCCGGAGGCCTGACTAATATGGGAGACCGTTCATGAAAATGACCACTGAAGAGGCCTTTGTTAAAGTCCTGCAACGCCACGGCATTGGCCACGCTTTCGGGATCATCGGCTCAGCAATGATGCCCATTTCAGACATTTTCCCAAAAGCTGGCATAAAGTTCTGGGACTGCGCGCACGAAGGCTCCGCAGGCATGATGTCGGACGGATACACCCGTGCCACCGGCAAGATGTCGATGATGATCGCGCAAAACGGTCCTGGCATCACGAACTTCGTCACCGCCGTAAAGACCGCCTACTGGAACCACACACCCTTGCTTCTGGTCACCCCGCAGGCCGCCAACAAAACCATTGGTCAGGGTGGCTTTCAGGAAGTCGAGCAGATGAAACTGTTTGAAGACATGGTTGCCTACCAGGAAGAAGTCCGCGACGCTTCTCGCGTAGTCGAAGTTCTGACACGTGTAATCAGTCAGGCCAAGCGTCTCTCCGGCCCTGCCCAAATCAACATTCCACGCGATTTCTGGACTCAGGTTATTGATGTCGAAATTGCCGATCCGATCGAATTCGAAGCGTCCTCGGGCGGTGAAAACTCGGTTGTCGAAGCAGCCTCTCTTTTGTCGACCGCCAAGAACCCGGTCATCCTGAACGGCGCCGGTGTGGTGCTTTCAGCCGGCGGGATAGATGCTTCTCGCCTTCTGGCCGAGCAGCTCGACGCACCCGTTTGCGTTGGCTACCAGCACAACGACGCTTTCCCAGGTTCGCACCCACTGTTTGCAGGGCCGCTTGGCTATAACGGCTCAAAGGCCGGGATGGAGTTGATTAAGGAGGCGGACGTAGTCCTCGCGCTTGGGACACGCCTTAATCCGTTCTCGACCCTACCAGGCTATGGCATTGAATACTGGCCAGTAAATGCAAAGATCATTCAGGTGGACATCAACCCCGATCGCATCGGCTTGACCAAAAAAGTCACCGTCGGTATCGTCGGCGACGCCGCGCGCGTGGCGAAAGGCATCCTTAAAAACCTCACAGATGGCGCAGGCGACGCAGGTCGTTCCGAGCGCAAAGCAAAGATCTCGGAAACTAAGTCGCGTTGGGCTCAGCAGCTGTCTTCGATGGATCACGAGCAGGACGATCCGGGGACCGACTGGAACGAGCGTGCGCGTAAATCCAAGCCAGATTGGATGAGCCCCCGCATGGCGTGGCGCGCAATCCAATCGGCGCTTCCGCGCAACGCGATCATCTCGTCCGATATCGGCAACAACTGCGCGATCGGCAATGCCTATCCTGACTTCGACGAGGGCCGAAAATACCTTGCTCCGGGTCTGTTTGGCCCTTGTGGATATGGCCTTCCGGCAATTGTTGGTGCAAAAATCGGCCGGCCCAGTGTTCCGGTCGTGGGCTTTGCCGGCGATGGCGCTTTCGGCATCGCAGTAAACGAGCTAACGGCGATCGGTCGCGGTGATTGGCCTGCAATCACGCAGGTCGTGTTCCGCAACTACCAATGGGGTGCGGAAAAGCGAAACTCGACCCTTTGGTTCGAGGACAACTTTGTAGGGACTGAGCTTGACGAGCAAGTCAGCTACGCTGGCATCGCGCGGGCTTGTGGCCTGGAAGGTGTCGTCGCGCGCACGATGAACGAGCTGACAGCAGCGCTGAACAAAGCGATCAAGGACCAGATGGAGCATGGCAAGACCACCTTGATTGAAGCCATGATCAACCAAGAACTTGGCGATCCGTTCCGCCGCGACGCGATGAAGAAGCCCGTTGCAGTCGCTGGCATCAGTGCATCCGATATGATCGAACAGATCGGCGCGTAAAGCGCCCTCATGACAAACAGGAAGTGTGCCGCATGTCAGTTCTGGATGATTTACACGCCCGAGCGGCGGCGCACTCCTCACGTATTGTCCTAAGCGAAGGCCACGACCCCCGGATCGTTGCCGCCGCAATTCAAGCCGTTGCATCGAACCTTGCATCTATTGTTCTCGTCGGTCCGGCAGAGGCGATCAGAGCCGAGCTTGTCGCCCAAGGCGGAACGCCGAGCGATGCTTTGAAAATCGAAGATCCTGGAACATCGGCGCTAACGAAAGACGTCGCCGGCGCATTTTTCGAACTGCGTAAACACAAAGGGGTCACGCCCGAAAAAGCAGCCACGGAAGCGCAGAATCCTCTGATCTTTGCAGCCATGCTCGTTCGCCTCGGTCAAGCCGACGGCACCGTTGGCGGCGCTGTTGCCACAACGTCAGACACCGTGCGCGCGGCGCTTCAGGTTATTGGCAAAGCGCCCGACGCAGCCCTCGTTTCCAGCCTCTTTATTATGGTTCTGCCCGACGACCACCCGTCCGGTCGGACCGCCATGGTCTTTTCCGACTGCGGGCTCGTCATCGATCCCAGCGCTCTTGAACTGGCCACTATCGCAGCTCAGTCGGCCGACTCTTACGCCGCCCTGCTAAACGAAACACCTAGAGTCGCAATGCTGTCCTTTTCCACAAAAGGCAGCGCAAAGCATGAGACGGTTAACAAGGTTTCAAAGGCAACTGACCTCCTCAGGGCACAGCGGCCTGACCTTGCAAGCGACGGCGAACTACAATTCGACGCAGCCTTCACCCCATCTGTCGGTGCCTCAAAGGCACCGGGCTCTGAAGTGGCAGGGCAAGCCAATGTAATGATTTTTCCAAATCTTGACGCAGGTAACATCGGCTACAAAATCGCCCAGCGTATCGGTGGGTGCGCAGCAATCGGCCCGATCTTGCAAGGTCTTGCAAGACCAGCAAATGACTTATCGCGCGGTTGCACAGCCCAAGATGTGGTCAATATGATTGCTGTGACGGCCCTACAGGCCGAAAACAAAAAAATCTAATTACCCAATGGCTTGGGGCACAATTCTCACGCGTTAATCAAGCCGACTTCCTGCTCTAGCACATGCTGAAGAATACTGCCGATTTGAGCACAATCAACTAACGAGAAGCTCAAAGGCACACGCATGTCAAACAGCGTCAGCAAGATTTCATCGGTCGCGGGTAAAGACTGCTCCGCCATATAGCGCCAGCTTTTATGGTTTGAGGTGAAACCAAGTGGCTCCGGGGCCCCAAACCATTTCAGCTCGACCCCAAGTGTCGCTGCATGCGCGACAACCGCACGGCAAATGTCCTTATCTGCCGAAGGGAGACGAAACTGGAAAGAGGAACCAACCCGACGCACATCTGCAAGACCTTGGGGCAAAACCGCTCCCGGAACGTTTCGAAGCGCGCCAGCCAAAACGTCATGGCACAAATTCCACCGCGAGACATTGCCATCCAAGCCTTCGATCTGCGGAATTAGAAGCGCGGCACGCAGATTATCAATCCGTGCTGACATGTTAGGCATCTCGTAACGCGTTGTTTTATATTCCGTTTCATCCGGTCCAGCTCCATGGCGCATGAAATTCATATAGCTGCCCGACAGCATCGTTGCACGCGCCGCAATTCTAGCGTCGTTGGTCGTGAGAAACCCACCCTCTCCAGAATTGATGTGCTTATAAGTTTGCGTCGAAAAACAAGCGACGTCCCCGTGGCTTCCCGAACGCGCGCCACCAAAAGTCGCTCCCATCGTGTGCGCGCAGTCTTCAACCAACATCAACCCCCGCGCCTTGCAGACCGCAAGTACGCGCTGCATGTCAGCAATGTGCCCGCGCATATGAGACAACAGCAGCACGCGCGCAGCTGATATTGCAGCCTTGCGGTCGAGGTCTTCGATATCAATCGTCAGGTTCGCGTCCGTTTCTACAAGAACCGACGTCGCCCCGACAGCTGCGACCGCTCCGGGAACTGGCGCAAGAGTGAAGGCGTTTGTCAGAACCGTATCGCCTGGCACCACGCCAACTGAACGAAGCGCGATTTGCAACGCTTGCCCCCCCGATGTCACCGCAAGACAATAATCCGCACCCTGCCATTCGGCATAGATTGCCTCAACCTGCTGCGCTTGCGGCACCTCTCCATCCGCAGCGCCATAGCGATGAAGGCGCCCCGAATTCAAGACCGCATTGACGCGCTCGAGCGCCGCGGCAGGGAGTGGTTCTTGCTGGGTAAAACTGCCCGTGAATTTCTCAATTGCCATCTTCGTCCTCACAAGAAGAATTTCATCCTAATACACGGTGTCAAACCAAGTATGAAGAGCGCCTATGGAGAGCGAAATACTGCACAAAATGGCAAATTGAACGTCACGCTTTTATCGTCGTAATTCTGCAGGCGAAGCGATCAAAACGCTCCCTTCAGCCACTCCTACAACAAAAGGCCGACACGCTGGAATGGCGCCAAGCATTAACGACAAAACTCTTTCATTCTGGGCTCCTGTTCAGGGCCACCTCGACAGCGGAAACATTGTCGACACTCAAAGCTAGAGCCCGCGCCAAAAAAACTGCTGAATAAATAGGCATTCGTGAGGTGGAGGAAGGCTTTAAGCTAAACTGCCGCGAGAGATGCGCCACAAATAGTAAAGATAGGGAAATTTTCCCTCACAAGTTGTGCATCGGTGCGACATGTATTAACTCCGCGAACACAATTAACTCGCAACGTGGCGCACTGGTCATGCTTCACAGCATAAATTCTTTGACCAATAAAGCCCGAAAAGGGCTGATATTCTGGGAGGAATACCATGAGAAACAAGACAATCGCGGCAAGTCTCGCTGCAGTTATGGCAACTAGTGGCGCAGGACAGGCGCAAGAAGTCATTGAAATGACATCAGCGTTTTCCCGCAACCTTCCGATTCTTGGTACCGCTGGCGTGGACTTTGTCGAGAAGATTAACAGCATCGCCTCCGACGTGGAGTTCGAACACTTTGATCCGGGCGAGCTTGTCCCAACTCTTGAAGCGCTCGACGCAGTGTCCAGCGGTTCCGTGGACGCAGCCTATACAACTTCAGGTTATTGGCAGGGAAAGATCACCGCCGCCTCGCTTTTTGCAGCCGTCCCTTTCGGTCCGGAAGCCGGTGAATTTCTTGCATGGATGCTTTACGATGACGGCCACGAGCTGTTCCAGCGCATGTATGACGAGAACGGCTACAACGTAAAAGTTCTGCCGTGCGGTATCATCGCGCCAGAGACATCCGGTTGGTTTAAAGAAGAGATCAAGTCGGTTGCAGACCTTGAGGGTCTGAACATGCGCTTCTTCGGGCTTGGCGCCGAAGTCATGCAGCGTCTTGGTGTTTCGACATCGCTTCTCGCAGCAGGCGACATCTTCCCGGCACTTGAGCGCGGCGCAATTGACGCAACCGAATTCTCGATGCCTCTGATCGACCAACGTCTTGGCTTTTACAATATTGCATCGAACAACTACTTCCCTGGCTGGCACCAGCCTGCGACGATGTTCGAACTGCTGATCAACAAAGATCGCTGGGAAGACCTTGATGAGAAGTCCCAAAAGCAGATCGAAATCGCATGTCTCGCCAACATCACCACCAACTACGCTGAAGGCGAGGCGGTGAACTTTGGCGCCATGAAGGTAAACGTTGAGGAAAACGGCGTTACCATCCGTCAGTGGCCGGATGAGATGCTGGCGGCATTCGAAAGCGCATGGGGTGAAGTTGCAGCAGAGCTTGCAGCAGAGGACCCTTACTTCGCAGAAGTCTGGGCCGACCTTCAGGAATTCCGCGAAGGCTACAAAGTTTGGAATGACAACATCTACCTGAAGCGTCCGCGCAACTGATAGCGACGACTTGAACTAACCATCAAAGGGGCGGCGCAAGGCCGCCCCTTTGTGCCGCGTATATGTCTTTGGGAGGAGATCGCATCATGGATACCGTAGAAGAACTCGTTGCTGTATCTGATCCCGGAGAGATTGGACGAGAAGAACACAATCGTGGCGACCGTTTTATCATCCAGGTCTCAAACATTGCGGCTTGGCTGTTTCCGATCCTGATGCTGGCGATTACCGCGCAAGTTATATTGCGCAATAATGGAATGAACCAAGCTTGGCTTGATGACCTGCAATGGTGGCTTTACGGAGCAGCCGTTCTGATGGGCGTCGGATACGCGGTGACGACCGACAGCCACGTGCGCGTCGATATCCTCTATGACAGTTTCCCGCCTGAAAAAAAGACACGAATCAACTTGTTCGCGCTTGGTTGGCTGTTTTTGCCGTTCATCATACTGTCTTGGGACGTTACCTACGACTACGCGCTAAGCTCCATCCGCGCCAACGAGGGCTCCGACAGCCCCAACGGCCTGCATGGCTTGTGGATACTGAAGGCCTTTATGAATGCGTCCTTTGTCTTTATTGGCATCGCTTGCTGGTCAGCCATTGTCCGCAATCTCACACGCCTGCATGAGCCAAAACTCTGGCGCCAACTTTGGGCTGCATTCCCCGCGACCTTTATGTTCGTCAACTTGTCTATTTACTACGGCCTCTATCTTATCATGTCGGCCTTCGCTGAAGAGGGAACCTCGGCGCGAGACATCGCCCGCGGACCGGCCTTTGGTGAAATCGAGTTCGGCAACTACGAGCTGACCTACACAGTTGCGGCAGCTTTGATCCTGACCCCAATCATTATCCTGGCTCTGCGTGCCAGGGACACATCGCGCAAGGCGGGATCGTAAGACATGTTTGAGTTTCTGACCCTGAACGAAATCGCAGTCATTGCGATGTTCATGACCTTCATCTGGATGCTGTTTCGCGGCATCCCGGTTGCCATGGCTCTGGTGGGGGTCAGTCTTGTTTTTGTTGTGATCGCCGAAGTCTTCCTCGATCCAAACCGCAGCTTCTTTCGCGGCATAATCGAATTCGATCGCACCGGCATCGATTACCAGAAACTTGGCGCGCTCTCGGGACGTATCTTCGGCAGCACGGTTAAAAACCCTGTTTTGGTCGCTTTGCCAATGTTTATCTTTATGGGCCTGATGCTGGACCAGTCAGGCGTTGCACAGCGCATGATGCATTCAATGCAAAAACTGTTCGGCGGATTGCGCGGCGGCTTGTCCCTGACAGTTCTTTTGATCGGCATCATCCTTGCCGCCTCAACCGGCGTTATCGGCGCATCTGTCACGCTGCTTGGCGTAATGGCCCTGCCCGCGATGATGGCGCAGAATTACTCCAAGCCGATCGCCACTGGAACTATCGCATCAGCCGGCACATTGGGCATTCTTATTCCCCCCTCAATCATGCTGGTGATCATGTCAGACCAGCTGGCCATCAGCCTTGGTGATCTGTTTATGGGCGCCCTTTTCCCGGGCCTCATTCTTGGCGGACTTTATATCACTTTCATCGTGATCTACGGCCTCATCAAACCCGACGCGATGCCTGCACCAGAGAAAACCGAGGAACTCGGCTGGACGGTGGTCAAAGAGGTTTTGAAAGCAGTTGTCCCTCCGATGATGCTTATCCTCCTTGTACTTGGATCGATCTTTGGCGGCATCGCAACTCCGACCGAAGCCTCCGGCCTTGGTGCCCTTGGTGCAACACTCTTGGCTCTTGGCAACCGCCGCCTGAACTTCAAGGTTTTGCGCGAAGTCAGCCGCTCGACGCTCAATACTTCAGGTTACATCGTCGGCATCTTCTTGGCGGCAAACTTCTTTGCCTTCATTCTACGTCGTTACGGCGGCGATGAAATCATCGAAGGTCTCGTATTGTCGGTATTTGATGACCCTTACATGATCATCCTTTTCATCCTGTTCATCATCTTCCTGCTCGGATTTCTTCTTGATTGGATCGAGATTACGATCATCATCATGCCATTGATGTTGCCGATTATTCAGGGCCTCGGCATCGAGAGCGATATACCAGACTTCAATCAGGTAGCAGAACCCGTGGTGACATGGTTCGCGATCTTGGTGGCCGTCACGTTGCAGACGTCCTTCTTGACGCCGCCGGTGGGCTTCGCGCTGTTCTACCTTAAGGGTGTGTGTCCTCCGGGCGTCACGATTGCCCACATCTACAAAGGCGTGATCCCATTCGTGCTGCTGCAACTCCTTGGATTGCTCATCGTCTTCGAATTTCCGGCGCTTGTGACGTGGCTGCCCTCTGTAGCCTATGGAAACTAGACGCACACGCTTAACGCGATTGCAATAATACTCTCCAGCGGCCCCAAAGCGGCCGCTGGAAAGACATCCCGAGCCTCAAAGGCAGGGTCAACATTACACCATAACCCATTGATATCTCTAGAATAACTTCCTGTGTCGCAGCCGGTTTTCACATTTTTGAGGAAGAGCGCACAGATGCAATGCCAATGGTTCCGGCAAAGCTCACGATCCGACAAACGCACTGTGGTCGTGCCAGCGGCAAGAACACACCCTCAGCCCGCCCAATTGTAATCACATTCTCTCCCTAAACGAGCATTAACCACGACGAAACGGCGCACCAGAACGCCAAAAATTCTTTCCCACGGGGAGCCGGGTCACTGCTACGAAATGAAGTCATAAATCTGAGTAATTTTCGCGAGAGTGACGAAAGATTGCCCGCCGATACCGGGGATGAATTGGCGCCTGGAACTGCGCTTTTGCGCGGCCAGTACACGATTGACGAATACCTAAACAGCGGCGGCTTCGGGATTACATATCGCGCCCGAGACAGCCTGGGACGCCCGGTCGTTATCAAAGAATGCTTCCCCGGCGTGATGTGTCGGCGCAAAGGCACAAAAGTGGCCGCCCGCTCAGCCGAATACACAAATGAACTCGCAGGCATGATCGAAGGCTTTGTATCCGAAGCCCACAATCTAGCGGCCCTCACCCATAAGAACATTGTGCACGTGCACCAGGTATTCGAGGAAAATGACACCGCTTATATGGCGATCGACTTTATCGATGGAATGGACCTGCTCGAGCGGATAGATTTCGATTTCGAGCGCATGACCGCAAGAGAAATTCTGCGTCTTACAAAGCGAATTTTGCCCGCCGTCCGATACATCCACAACATGGGCATGTTGCATCGCGATATTTCACCCGACAACATTCTGATAGATAAGACGGGCGAACCGATCCTGATTGATTTCGGAGCCGCACGAAAGACGGTGCCAAGCTCGAAGCGCGCGATTTCTCAGATGAAATTCGTCAAAGACGGCTATTCCCCGCAAGAATTTTACATCGCCGGAGCCGATCAGGGCCCCTGGAGCGACATCTATTCTCTGGCGGCCTCACTGTACCACGCGATCTCTGGCGAAGCGCCAGAAGACGGACAAAAGCGAATGTCAGCCCTCGCACAAAAGCAGCCCGACCCATATGTGCCGCTTGCAAAACGCATTCACGGCTATCCTCCACGGTTTCTAGAGGCGATTGACACCGCGCTAAAGATCAACCCAAAAGACCGCATCCAGACCGCCGAGGAGTGGATGCGTCGGTTGGCAAACCGGCCCGCAAAATCCGAGACAAAGGTCAAGAAAATTGACGTCCATGCCAGCGTGCCAGCACCGGCTCCCGCACCCGGAAAGATTGAGAAACACGAAACTCTCCCAGACTTGAGAGAAATCAGCGTTCGTAGAGAAATGCTATCGGCCGAATGTGATGCCAAGCGCGGCAAGCCGGTGGCTTTGATCGGCGGTCTCGCAGTCG
>NZ_CALJXO010000239.1:0-4321 GCF_937988555.1 uncultured Boseongicola sp.
AAAGTGCATGACGGCAACAGGGGTATAGTGCGCGAAAACTTGATCCAGCCGGTCGCGATCGGACAGATCACCGACCTCCAGCGGCCCCCAGTTCACGGCGCTCCGGCGCCCCTTCGACAAATTATCGTAGGCTACCGGCACAAAGCCAGCCTCGGCGAGCGCTTTGCAGGCGTGGCTGCCGATATACCCAGCACCACCTGTTACCAAAATTTTCATAGGTCCGCTTTGCCTCACAATCACTCTCATCAATTCGGTGTTGAGTTTATTTGCAAGTCAAAACGAAGAAAAGGCTCTCTCAGAGGCACCCTATTTGAGACGGGGCGGGGAGGTCTCGCAGCGTTTGAGGATGACAGGACTTTGATGAAGAAGGACAGCTTCGCAGGTTTGTGCACTCGGACTCCTTTCCGACAGACCCTGTTGATCCAGAGGTATTTGCCGCGACACATTCAAAGCTTGTCATCGCACAATGGGTAAACCAAGATGCTCTCTGCCGATCACTTGAGGCCAACCTTGATCAGATCGACACTCAGGGTATGGCGATCGACGCACCGTTTCGATGCGTCGCCGCGGCGTGGAGTTGAAGCTTCCTCTTTGCAAGGCTCCTTCGGAGATCGACCGCACGCGGGTTCGCAACATCGTCAAGGCGAAAAGGTGGATGGAGATGATCATTCAGGGCAAGACAGTCGCCGAGATCGCAGACGCTCCTTCACATTCCGAAGCGAAACTGGGAAAGGGACGTACATCATCATCGCAAGGCGGACGATCTCGGGGCTGCTGTGAAAGTCCTTAAATGGGTCGCGTTTTTCCGTGGATGGGCGCTACAAAACCGCCCTTCTCGTCTCAAGCTAATTTGTTCTGACAGTGCCCCTTTGAGGAGTAGGAAGGCGACCCTCGGAGAAAATGCTCGGTGTCAGAGACTTCCTGTGATTGAATGCTGAGCGATACGTCTCCTGACCAAGACAAAGACCGTCGTCGCTAAGAACAAAGTGAGATTAGTGCTGATTTGAACGCATCGCTGAAAAATGAAATCTCGCTCCAGGTGTCTGGCGAGGAAGTTGCTTCGGCAAAAATCGGATTAAAATGATGTCATGAGTTTCCTTTTTGGATGGATGAAAAACATTGTGCCGGCGACGCCTGAGAAAATTGAGGCGGCGGCAGAACTCGCAATTCCAATTGTCTGGTTGCTCGGAAAGACCGGAGCCGGGAAGAGTTCGCTGATCCAGACACTAACCGCGCTCAGCACGATAGAAGTCGGCAACGGCTACGAGCCCTGCACACGAACGTCACGGCAGTTCGATTATCCGGCAGATCAGCCCCTGCTCCGCTTCATGGATACCCGGGGATTAGGCGAAGCCAATTACGATCCGGCAGACGATCTGGCTGCCAGTGCAGGTCACAGTCAGGCGATCTTGGTCCTTGCGCGGATTGATGACCCGGTGCAGGGCGAAGTGGCAGAGGCGCTGGCCGAAGTGCTCGCAAAGGATCCCTCCAAGCAGGTATTGCTTCTACATACGGGCGCCGACCTGATCACCGACGAGGAAGCGTTAAGTCGTGCGAAAGCCGCGAATGCTGAGGTCTTCCGGCTGAAGACCGGCAGACCTTTGAGGGAGGTCACAGTTGCAATGCCGCCCGAAAAACCAGACGAGAATACAGGAATTGACGAGGTCATTGAGCATTTGGAAGTGATGCTCCCAGCCGCTGCTTTGCTCCTGGCCAGACAAAATAGCCAGAGCGCGGAACAGATCGCCTTCGAACAAATCCGAACTCGCGTGCTGACTTATGCTACAGCGGCCGGGGCCACTGACGCTCTGCCTCTTGTCGGCATTGCCTCAGTTCCTGCAGTGCAGATTGCCATGCTTTATTATCTGGGGACTTTTTATGGCGTTTCCTGGGATCGAAAGGTGTCCACAGCGTTTCTGGGCTCAATGGGAGTGGGCCTGGCAGCACGCTTTAGCGCGAATTTCGGCATTCGCCAGATCGCCAAGTTGATTCCGGTTTATGGGCAGACTGTGGGCGCGGCCGCAGCCGGAACAATCAGCTTCGCAACAACTTATGCACTTGGTCGGGCAGCGGCGATGTTTCTACACTACCGTGCATGGAGCAAGCCGCTGTCTTCCGAAACATTGCAGGCGGTCTATCGGGACGCATTTAGCAGGGCCAACCATGCGAAGAATTGAACTCTTTAGAGCTGTCTTCCTGCGAGGGGAAAGTATTCTGTCGCTCACAGCACTTATCTTGCCGGTGATTGTATCGTTCCTGCTCGGCTTTTTCTGGATGGTCGAACACGGATTGCTCCTGCATTTTATCGGAGCCTCAATCAGCTTGGGTGCACTGGTGGCGCTGCTGAGACTGACCGCCAGACGCTGGCAGCTACGGCAATCGCCGGTGGAAGATGCAACTGAACTTCGGACATCTGGCGTCGACCTCAGCCCGGAGTGGGGCGCTGAAGAAACCGCTTTGTTTGAGGCGGCGAGGATCGAGATCCGAAAACGCACAGCACACCCCTTACCTTGGGCCGAAATTCAGACTGCGGCACTTGATATCGTCAACTTGGTTGCTCAGAGGTCCGGACGCCGGACCGGTCTGGACTTTACGGTCCCTGAAGCTCTGCTCCTTATTGAGCAGATTTCAGCTCAGTTCCGGGCCGACATACGCGGGATGGTCCCGCTTTCAGACACCATTTCCATCTCGACGATTTTGTGGGTATGGCGTCAGAAAGGCTGGGCCATGCAGACGGCGAACCTAAGTCAGAAGGCATGGCGGATC
Organism: uncultured Boseongicola sp.; assembly: GCF_937988555.1. Taxonomy (NCBI): domain Bacteria; kingdom Pseudomonadati; phylum Pseudomonadota; class Alphaproteobacteria; order Rhodobacterales; family Paracoccaceae; genus Boseongicola; species uncultured Boseongicola sp. Next base: position 2,767 of record NZ_CALJXO010000239.1, read on the forward strand.
GTCCGAGTTGTAAAGAATCCTCCGGCTGGCATCTTAAGGGAAGTTGAGAGTGCCCTCTCTGGTGGACATTCGTCCTACCTGACTGGGGAAGCTATCGCGATCTTGCAGGGTACTCTGCTGGAGGAAGTCGCGAAAGCGGCTGTCGATCTCTACTCCGGCCGCCTTTCTTTCTCGGACGCAGAACTCCTGCAGATTCAGATGGACGGCGCTGAGATTGATCGCGCCCGGCTCGCCGAACCCGATTCCCCTCTGCGTATCGCGGTTATTGGCCAGGTAAGCGCCGGCAAATCGACGCTCATCAATGCTCTTGTTTCGGCAGATCGGGCCGAGACCGATGCGGCACCAACCACTGTCCGCGGGGCCGCGTACGAAATCGAACTCGGGGATATTGAGTGTTTTGTCTTCGATCTTCCTGGGCTCGATGGTGCACAGAAGACCCGCGAAGGGATCCTTGAGGAAATGAAACTCGCTGACATTATTATATTCGTAACGAGAGCCAATCGACCCGCTCGCGAGATTGATCGGTCGATTCTTGCCGAGTGGGACGCTTGGTTCCAAACGGTCCCAAAGCGGCGACGCCCCCCACTTGTAGCCGTTGCGAGTTGCATAGATTTGCTTGTTGAGAATTGGCCCTTCGCTGAGCATGGAATACCATCAGCGGCCCTCGAAAACATCGCATCCACTGTGACATCGATCGGAGCGGCGATCGGCACAAAAACTCCGATCCCCGTGGCAGCAACATCTCCTGAATGGAATATCGATGCCGTGAGGAAGGAGCTGACAGGCGTTCTGGGAGAAGCTCTCATGGTTCAGCGGAATCGTGCGAGGCTAGCTGGCCCCAAGCGCGGCGCCGGCCACGAATTTGGTCGCGCGGGTCGTGGTATCAGTAAGGGCCTTGAAATGCTTGGCAGAGGCATCGCCCGACGTGGCGTGCTCGACGATCTCAAATGATACCGATCGATCCGCTATTCATGATCCGACTTATACTTCGAACTCTCCTCTCTGCGGAGACTGATAGAATTTAGTCGTTGCGGGCTCCGGACATTTTTATGCAGTACTACCCGAGGGCTTTGGCACGGTAACTTTGACAAGGCAGAGAAATGGCACAAACCGGACTTCAAGCTGCAAAAATTTGATGCCATTCGGTGAATGCTATTGCGCGGGTTTGATGGAGAGTTCGGCGGGAAATTAGATGACGCTGTAACTTGAATTGGTTGTAGATGGCGTCGTGAAAGACAGAAAACGCGGCATTGATCCGGGTGACTTGAACCGGCCCATTCGGCGTTCTCGTCGGCGCGTCGGCCTCCTCTCATGGGTTTGCAAACAAACCACTGACGGGCATTGGATGCGAAACTTCGGTCCGGATGTTCAATCGACCACCTGCGACATGAAGGTGAACCAGGCCAAGTTCGCAAAGCGCCGCAGAATATGAACCCAGTTTGTCAGTGACAATTTCATCCGGAATGTACATCTGCTTTTTCAGGAGTTTCCGCATGAGCTTAAGGGCCGTGCGCTTGTTTCGGCGAGATTGGGCCAGGACTTCAAGGACTTCGCC
>NZ_CALJXO010000240.1:0-3551 GCF_937988555.1 uncultured Boseongicola sp.
CAAGTTCCCGAAGTGCCGCAGAATAAGGCCCCAGTTTCTCGGTAATAATCTCATCCGGAATGTACCCCTGCTTTTTCAGGAGTTTCCGCATAAGTTTAAGGGCCGCGCGCTTGTTCCGGCGAGATTGGGCCAGGACTTCAAGAACCTCGCCTTCATCGTCAACCGCGCGCCACAGGTATGTTCGCCGGCCACCAATTCGGACAAAGACCTCGACAAGATGCCAGGTTCCCGAAGGTCGAACTCTGCGTGACCTGACGTTAGCGGCAATTGCCGGACCGAACTTCAAGATCCAGCGGCGGATCGTTTCATAGCTGACATTGATCCCGCGTTCGGCCAGCATTTCCTCGACGTCGCGAAAGCTCAGCGGAAAGCGAAAGTAGAGCCAGACGGCTCGTTGGATTATCTATGGCGGAAATCGGTGGCGTGCGTAGGAAATCTTTCCCATTCAACGACAAATACCGGCCGTCAGGCCGATCGTCGAGTTTATGTGACAATGCCCCTACGATAGGCATTGGCGTTGAAGGTTAACATAACCGTACCCACCGATCCAGGTTAACATAAGGGAGCTTACGCGCCTGCAGCATTTCCTGCCAAAGCAGACGTTTAATCTGCGGTCCGTCAAGGTCGGCAATGCGAACCTTCCAGCTGTTCGTCGCGGCCTCAGAATCTCAGGGTTCGCGAGCGCAGCATTTGGCACTAAGGGCGGATTGCGGCCATTCGCTGCGGTTTGCACCAAGGTCCGCTGTGCGGATACCGTAGGCTGGATCACTTGGCTGACGCCACCATCGTGGCAAAGACAGGTCTTCACTCTACGTGAGGTGTGACAGGCCCACTTTCCAGAATTGGGAGTCCGTCCTGAGTTTACAGGTTCAGCGGTAGGGCAAGCTGAAGAACGAGAAGCTGTTCGTCTGGGTGACTATGCGTGATCCCGTCTCAGCCATAAGCGTTTGCATTGCTGAGCTGCCCGTCGGACACGCTACAAGATCGGCGGCATCATCAAGAAAGTCTACGGTGAATGCGCTTTCGCCGACAAGTTGGCATTCATCCGACGGGCTCCGGTAGCCGCGAACAAAGACGAGATCGGGGTCCGGTTCGCTGACCGCAACCTCAACCGGCGTCTCAATACATCCAGCGAGGAAAAGCGCCGCTGGCAAGATGGAGAAGGATGCCAATAGCTGCTTCAAGTGAATAGTTTTTGCCATTCTACTTCTCCCATTCCGCGGCTGTGCTACGCCAGATGCCATCTTCTGCGTCCCAGGCGCTTGCAGCGACACATGGGGTTGGATTGATCCCGCCGCATTGCGACCCGTGAACATCGGTGAGAAGAACACGGTTGGGACCAAGATCCACGACATCCCATCCCTGGTTGAGAAGAGAGCCAATGACGTCACCCACGAGGAAATGCGACATGCATCCGCCCGTTCCGCAATAGAGGGACACGGCCGACGAGCAGGCAAAGAGCACCTCGTTCAGCACCCAGTCAGGTCTCAGATCCCCGTCCAGATCCACACGCGCAACAGCGCCCCATTCCAATGCGAATTCGCCGTTCTCAAAGTCAGAGCAGGCTTGTTGCGCCTGATTGACCTTTTCTTGAAGCTGCGCCGGGAGCTCAGATATTTCTGAAGCACTGGCAGGTTGCGGCAATGTAAAAGCCGTCGCAAGCAACGCGCAGAAATGCATCCTGACAATCCAAACAAGGCTGGATGCGGCGCTCGATCTCGGCATCAGTTGCATTGGTCGTACCGATAATCGCCGAACTCCAGCCAGTTTTCCCTCCGGTTCCGGAAGATCAGAAATTCGGCCCGATCCTCCGCCAGTAGGGCAACAACGAAGTCCTTGACCGGTTCAGAGTTGCCGAAATAGCTGTAGGCGGTCATCGCTCGCTGGGTTTCGCCGTTCACGGTGACGCGCGCGTCCCATTCATCGCTAGCATTATTGAGGATCACGAACTCGATTTGGCGTTTGATCCCATCGCCGCCGCAATAGACCACGCCTTCTGGTGCCTCCATAGGCGCGGAGGTTTGGTCCAATGCACGACATTCGGCCCGGAGTGACTGGATGGCTGTACCTGATCCCTTAAGATCAAAAATGCCGTAGCTGACGTCTTGGTCTACCATCGACAGGTTCAGGGTGGCGTTTGCGGCAATCTGGTCGAGGACGAACGCATAATCCGCCTCGTCGCTGAACTGGATCTCGACAGGATAGTTGTCGACGATCTGTACGAACGAGTTTTCGCGTCCCATCTGAAAAGCAGCAACTTCTTGCGATCCGTTTATCAGAAAACGAAAGGAAAGGCCGTTCTTTCGTACGATATCCTGCGAATCCTCATACCCGGCCGGGGCGAACCTGATCCTGTCGCACTGCAACTCCAGCGTCATGTTGTTTGTCTGAATAAATGCATTTGGCAACGGGCTGCCGCTGAAGCCCCATTCGGCCAGTGCAGGGGCCGCCGACAGACAACACATCAGACACGCAGACCAGAAAGTGTTTTTCATTTTTAACTCCCAAGGTTCCTCGTACGAGGAGGCAATAATGGTTCTCCAGCATTGAGGTGCCAGTGAGTGGTCATGTAATCCTACGACGGTGCGCCATATTCATTCGTTCCTTCCTGTGAGGGTCGCGAAAGCCACCAGATCATCAAGACAGAAAGGACAAGTTGAATCGCGAACATGACCATCAAACCGGTTGCACCGAGAAAGGCTGCTGGTTCTCTCAAAGTCTCAGGGTCTTCAACGCCAGTTTCGAGCGCTGAAAAAACTGCAACCCCGGTCAGCAGCATGAACATCATTGCAATGCTGAAGGCCATTGGAAGCAAAAGATACCATCCAGGACGACCTGTATCATGTAATCTACGCCACCCCGCGGCGAGCATCGGAAGCAACATCGCCAGTTGGAAAACGGAGTTCAGCAAGTTCGATCCCTGTCCTGTTTCCGGATCAGCGCCAAAAAGGACCGTACTGAGTACCGCCAACCCGACGCTGACCAGGACTACGAACAGAACAAACCACCAGTACTCTGATCTCTGCGCGCGGCCCGAAAACACGATATACTTGGATAGGCAGGTCTTGACCGATTGCGTGAAACCCATTTTTAAACTCCTCGTGTTGCTCTCGCAGTCCTATTTTACGCCCTGAAAGTTTTACGAAAAACAGCGGCGATGCAAGTTTCATGTGCAAATGGGAAACCGAGCGGAAAATGATTTACTTCAAGCTGCGTGTCCCCAGAAGGGACGTGTTTTCTATGGTGGCAATGCTCCGTCTGCCAATGGACTAAAGAGGGACGATCTCCTTACGCTTCCAGATGAAGCCTTCGAGTCCAATCATGGGTTCATTCAATGGGCGTGGAAGTGGAAAAACTCTGGGGATCATGCCGCCCTGAGCTGTCCTGGTGAGAGCCTTCCATCTAGTACCGCAGCCCTGACAACCGCAACACGGTGCGCGCCTCTTGGGGACCATCTCATGCGTTGTTTCTTTCCCATGCGCACATTGGCGATCTCATTTACGAGGCCTTCTGCCCTTGACGTTGAGACTGCTTTCCCTTGCTGACGTCGA
>NZ_CALJXO010000241.1:0-2571 GCF_937988555.1 uncultured Boseongicola sp.
AAATGGCGGCATGCACTGCGCAAAATCCCATTGAGCGTTCCGCTTCCATGCACACGCCAACGGAGACGTCACCGTGGTCTGCGATAAGTTCAGCTGCCACGCCACCCGCATTTACGTCTTCTGAAAGAATACGTTGGCCGACAACGACAAATGCCGCATCCATTAACTGCTCGTCCGTGATAATCGTAAGCCCCACGCTTCCGTCCACAACGACCTCAACCAGGAGCGCCATCTTTACTCACGCGACAACCTCAATTTTTTCTCCGCGCCGCTGCTCTCGCAGGTGGCGTGAATTGAGCCTATAAATGGGCCAACCTTACTGTCCTTGTAACGACTAGTACGCATTGGTCTGACAGCACCTGATTGAAAACTTGTGCGTCCGGAAATTTTGCGAATGGCTGAAGGGAAATGACTTGATCCGAACAGTACCCGATCTAGCGATGGATTCATTCAGTTTGCACCAGAGCGGCTTGTGTCTTGGCTGATCTTCCGACTAACAATTGCCGAACGCTGAGATCTCCGCGATTGGAAGAGCATGTCGAGCAAGCGAATTCACCTGATTTTCAAAACGCATCTCGATATTGGTTTTACTGATTACGCGTCCAAAGTATCTCGCCAGTATCATGACCATTTCATTCCAATGGCGCTTCGGACTGCTGAGCATCTCTGGGCAGAGAACCCGGACGCGCCAAAGTTTATCTGGACGACTGGTGCGTGGCTGATCCACCAACATCTTGAACAGGGCTCGTCCGAGGACCGTCGAAGACTTGAGGCCGCGATCGAGAAGGGCCTTATAGCCTGGCACGCTCTGCCTTACACGACACATACCGAACTTCTTTCAGTTGAACTCTTCGAGGCGGGATTGGGGTACGCCCGCGATCTGGATCAGAAATTCGGACGTAGCACGACAGCTGCGAAAATGACCGACGTTCCGGGCCATACGATTGGTAGTGTGCCGCTTCTTGCGCGTGCGGGCGTCCGGTTTCTGCACATTGGCGTCAACTCAGCGAGCACGCCGCCGGATGTGCCCCCAGTTTTTCGGTGGCGCACCAGGGAAGGTGACGAAATCCTTGTCATGTATCAAAACGAGTACGGGTCCACCTATTTTCCAGAGGCAATGGATGATGGCATCGGTTTTGCGCATACAATGGATAATATGGGGCCTCAGAGCATTGCCCAGGTTGTCGATGAGCATCGACTGATGGCACTGGACAATCCCGGCGCAACGATCGTTGCGTCTACGCTGACCGACTATGGCGATCTGCTTTGGGCTAAGCGGGGCAAGTTTCCGGTCGTCACGGACGAAATTGCAGACAGTTGGATCCACGGGGTCGGGACCGCACCGGCCAAGGTGTCGAGATACATGGGGTTGCGCCGGTTGTATGGCCAATGGGCAGCGGCTGGTCTCACCGATGAGCAGGAGAAAATGGGGCGTCGGCTCTGCATGGTCGCCGAACACACTTGGGGCGTCGATATCAAGACCTTCCTGCGGGATGAGAGCGCATGGGACCGATCTGATTTTCAGGCCGCCAGACAGTCAGATCCGCGGGTCGCTCTGACGGAGCATTCTTGGCATGAGCAGGACCACTTGATCGAAGCTGCAATGGCGGGATTGCCGCCGGAAGACTTGGCTGAAGCCACCAAGGCCGCATCGCCGCCGATTGTTTCGCTGGCTGAGATCGTCGTGGTGAGGCAAGGCATGGCGTCCCAGGAGGATGGTGAACTGGACTTCGATATGACGAGCGGAGGTCTGTGCGGCGTGCGTTTTCCCAACGGTCGAGAATTGATAGCGGAAGGCGGGCTAATGGGGGCGTTGAGTTATGAAAGCTACGACGCGCAAGATTATGCTGACTACAAGGACAGCTATCTGACGATGCGCGCCCATTGGGGCGAACAAGATCACGGAAAGCCCGGGTTGGAAAATGCGCGAACGTCGCAGTCGGCGACTTTTCAGCCGGAGTGGCTTGGTGTTGGCGTCGACCAAATGGGCCAAGCCATCAGCAAGTATCGCTTTGACGGAGTTGCTGCAAGAGAACTGGGTGCGCCATCAGAGTGCGAGGTGCGCCTTCGCTTTGTTGATCGCCAGACTTTGGAAATTATGGCGTGCTTTTTCGACAAGCCCGCGAACCGTATGCCAGAGGCTTCGTTTCTGAGTTTTGCCCCTGCGGTTGATCCGCGCAGCTGGCGCTTTCAGAAACTTGGATACAAGGTAGATCCAACTGCTGTTGTTCAAAATGGGAGCAGGCAACTGCACGCGGTTGAGTCTATCGAATGCAAAGATTTGCAAGGCGAGCGCGTGGTGATCACGCCGCTCGATAGTCCGTTGGTTGGCCCCGCCGAAGCGCCGTTTCTATTGTTTCATCGGGACGAGATATCGATGAAGGACGGTATTCGGTTTTGCTTGCATAACAACAAGTGGGGCACGAATTTCCCGATGTGGTGTGAAGGTGACTTTTTGTTCCGGTTCCATGTTTCTGTGGAGTGATTGGTGCGGTTGTTATTGCACGTGCATTACGACGACGTCCGCCGCGGGCGCCTAACTGGTTGGAGTTAAATGCAGGCTTCTTCGGT
>NZ_CALJXO010000242.1:0-5779 GCF_937988555.1 uncultured Boseongicola sp.
GCGATCATCAACGCGCTTCACGCCGCGTGACTTGTTGGGAAGCACCTGCTTAATGAACCCCCACTCCAAATCACTCATATCTGACCGCGCCATTTTTCTGCCTCCGCATGTTCCTTTAGCCGAAATGAATCACAAGCCTAGGCGAAAGAACAGAAATTAATGGGTGTGCTGCCTAGTTGAAATGGTTGCAGACGGAGGGCCCTGTCAGAGCAAACCGGCTTGAGGCGGGCAAGGCGGATTTGTAGCCTCTGGAAACGACCAAACCTGATCCATTTCTCTATTTCAAAACGAGCTACGAGATTATCCGCCTGGCGGTGATGTTGTATGGGCATCGTCAAGGACGCGGCTGTCGGCTTCTTTCTGGACTGAGCTTTTGCTGCGATCAGCGTTGAAAAATTCACCACCCAGCGGGTCTGCGTGGCATGTTCGATCTCAACGCTCCGCTCCGCCATGATTTCTTCCAGGTCCCGATTGGAAACGCTGTAGCGCAGGTAGAAAAACACAGCGTAAAGGATCACGCTTTTGGGTAGTGGTTGCCTTTGAAATCGACCGTCATTTTGGGATCTCCAGCCTGTCGCTTTTTTTTGCGCGGATTGTGACAGGAGTTCTGTAGATGGGAAAACAGTTGGCGAACTTTGCGACAGAACCCAGCGTGGTACGGGGACGACGCCGCGAAAAACTGGGAGACACGCGGTCAAAAGCTGTTGCAGATGGAATGGCGGCACTGACAGACTTTCAGAAAACGCGTTGGTTTTCAGACGATTTCTCCAAGGACAATCCCGAAGCTGTTTCGGACGCAGTTAAGGTGTTTGTTGCCAACAATGTGCCCGCCTATCTCGAAACCTGCCGGATGCTTCGGTGCTGAGATATCCGACGCGCGTTGCCCAGTTTCGACTTTTCCGTCGAGATAATCGTCGGACAAGAGGACTATGCCACCCCTATCGCAATGGCAGAGGCCATGGCCTTAGTTATTCCAAGTGCAAAGATGGAAATTCTTGGCGGCGTGCGCCACTTCACACCCCTTGAGGTGCCAAACAAGATCGCGACCGCGATCCGGCGGCTCGGTTAGGTCTCTTTTCGGACGAGCAATTGGCGCTGATTTCGACGCATCGATCGCTTAAAAGAGCTTCGAAGATCCTAAACCGTACCGTCGGCCTCAAATGCCTGTGTGGCTGACTGCTCTGGCGGAAGTCTTTGCCATTGCGATGTCCAAAACTTCTGCAAGTACCGACACAGACAACGTGGCGGGATCACGCGCGGAGCGGATTAGGCCAATCGGACCATGCAGCCGCGCGAGATCGTCGGGTGGCACCCCCATAGCCTCAAGCTCGAGCAACCGTGAATCGCGCGCTCGCTGACTTCCCTGCGCGCCGATATAAAAGGCCGGACCGCTAAGTGCTCCCTGCAAGATTGGTGGCTCCCAGTCGTGGTCATGAAAGAAAAGAACGATAGCTGTCCATTGGTCGACCGTTAAATCTGTTGGGAATTCAGTTTGTCGCAGGCGCCGGACATCGCAGCCCGATGCAGAAGCAGTTTCCAGCGTTTCTTCCTCAGGTGAGAGGAGAAGATTTGGATATCCGACGGATTGGATAAGGGCGGAAAATGTGCACGCCTCCGGTCCCTTCCCAAATACCAGAAACTGTACATTGGGGACGAATTGCATAACGAAAATCGAACCAAGTTGCCCGGTGAGACCGTCATCTATCAACGTGAGACTGCCGGACGACGTATCAACCTCCATCGCACACAACTGTCTGGCTGCGCGTCGCCTCGACAGCTCGAGCAAAACCGCCAAGTCAGGTCGCGGTATCAAAAGGATATCTAGCCCCCCACCACACGGCAACTGAATATCGATAAACGGTGACCCGCGTCCATATCGCAGAGACTTGGGTTTGCCCAATTCCAATACTTGGGCAGCGTGCAACTCAATGTCTGCCTCGATGCAACCGGACGACAAAGCGCCCACGCTTAGACCACCCGTAAAAATGGCCATTGCTGCTCCGACCGCACGATATGAAGGCCCCTCAACACCTGTGATGATGGCGAGCACAGCCTCGCTCCCGCTTGCTGCAATGGCCTCGAAAGGATCAAGCCCTGAGGCATCTTTTGGACTAATGAAACTCATGGTCTACCTTGCTTGCATGACATAGCTCAAAGGCAAGATATTGTTATATATAAAGGATTATTCTTCATCATAAAATGCTTTCAGTTTCGTGTCTAGGAACCGTTTTGGGCTCGACCAATACCAACGGCCCATTCAGCTGACCTTTATCCACTCTCTTTGGGTAATGGAGGTAATCCGTTCTGGCTCAGTTGCAAAGAAGTTCCATGCGTCTGCACATTTATCGAGGATGTCTTCGTAGCTGTTGAAGACGGTTATCGCGAGTTTGTTGGCGCGCAGGTATTGCCAGACATTTTCCATAGGGTTGAGTTCTGGGGCATAGGGCGGCAGTTTTAACAGGCTAATATTGTCCGGCACTTTCAGCGCTTTTGCCACATGCCAGCCTGCACCGTCGATGAGCAGCAGGGCGTGGGCCCCCTGCGCGACGGTTTTGGCTATTTCGACGAGGTGCAGGTTCATTGCCTCGGTCCCGACATAAGGCAGGACCAAGCCAGCGGCTGTTCCTCGCGCGGGGCAGGCTGCACCGAAGATGTAGCTCCATTTGTAGCCTGTGTCGCGCGGCGCACGTGGACGTGTGCCACGCTGCGACCAGATGCGGGTCAGCGTGCCCTGCTGTCCGACCCTGGCTTCATCTTGAAACCAGACTTCCAGCGGTTTGTCTTTTGCTTGTGTGGGCAACATATCTGTTACCATACTTTGGAAGTTTTTTTGAACGCTTCCTGCGCCGCCGTGTCGGTATTGGGGTGTTCCGGGCGGACTGAGAGCCGCCGAAAGCCCAGCCTGTCCAAATACTTGCCAACGGTGCGCTCGTGTACATCAATACTGAAGACCTTTTCAATCCGACGCGCCAGATCGGCACGACGCCAGCGCACCACACCGTCGCGCGCGAGGTCAGGACCTGCCTCGACCCAAGACGCGAGCTGCGCCATCTGCTCGGACGTGAGCCGAGGCTGCGCCCCTCCACCACAACGATTGGACAGACCGGCAATGCCTTGCGCGTTGTAGCGGTGCACCCAGTCACGCAGCGTTTGCCGATCCATGCCGCAACTCTCGGCAGCCGTCTTACGGGACACCCCCTCCAAGACAAAAGCAATCGCCAAGAGCCGCCGCGCGACCCTGCCATCTTTCGCCCCACCAGACGCTGCGCGTAAATCCCGCGCCGTCAGGTCATCGCGTGTAATCTTCACAGTCATTTCCGTCTCCCAATCGCCTGCAGCGATTGAGTCAGACTTCACAACGTTTGCGAATCCCAAAACCAGTCAAGCCAACAGGCCGTTGGTATAATGCGGTCCAGCCATTGGACAGGTGCACGAGACGCGCTCAAATACCGAACCAGCGGACAAAAGCTGTCAGAAAGGCCAACGCACGCTTCAAGTATGACAAAGCCCCAAATGCAAAACGCCGTGCGAAAAACCCGGAGGTTAGTCATCTAGAATGATTACCCGAGGATTTCCCGGCCTAATTACCTCGTGCTTTAGCAGCCTTGAGCATGTCATTCGGTGTATCGATATCAATGAGTTCACCGTCTGGAGCACGGACAAGCGCTTCCATCGGAAGACGCCTAAGGATAGATCTCGCGCCTTGGTCTCCAACTAAGTTATGGATGTCCGCAAAGCTTTCCCGGGTGAAACACGCGGGGGGTATGGCGCGATGCCCGTCAAATGCGGCAGATGGAGCTCCCGCTCGGCATAGACCCATGACATCTTGAATAAGTTTCGTTGTGATATTGGGCATATCGCCGAGAACCACTATTACCTGGTCGGCACCAAGCTCTTCGGCAAGACCAACGCCGACCCGAAGACTGTCAGACTGCGTGTGCGACGGCCTGGACGGAATGGCGATCTGAAACCCAGCAAGGTTTTCCGCAACAAATTCGTTTGCGACGACAGCAATCAACAAATCGAGATCGCACGCTCTCAAAGCCTCTGCCGCATACGTAACAAGTGGCTTGCTCAGGAAAGGCGCAAGGAGTTTGTCGCCGCTCCCGAAACGTTCTGACCGCCCACCGGCGAGGAGAATACCTGCAATAGTCATTCAGATCCGTTCGCGGCCTCCACAAAACTCTCAGCAACATTCAAGACTGCAAGTGATCAAGCATCAAGCCGTAAAAAGAATGATTTATACTCCTGCGCCTGAATTGACCTGAGGGTTTACCCTCAAATCACTTTGTATCCCTTGAGTGATACGACGCGGAAGTTGTCGGTGACGGTGTTGCGGAACTCGGGCCATTTTTCTGGCAGGGTCTTGCGGAAAAAGTCGAAAATGGCCTCGGTGAATTGGTTGAACGTTGCATAGTGGTGATTGTGTGTGACCCAATCGTGCATGACACCCCAAAGGCGCTCGATCGGGTTGAGATGCGGGGCATATGCTGGCAAGAAACGCAATTTCACCCGGCGTTCTGGGCTGTCCAGCCATGGCTGGAGTATCTTGGCATGATGATAGCGGGCATTGTCGACAAAGACATGGATGGTGGTCATAGTTTGGTTGTTGCGCTCCAACTTTTCCAGCATCTGTCGGGTTGTCTGGGCATTGATCTTCTCGCCTTCCACAAAGGTGAACTGGAAAGTCTCAAGGTCAAGCGCGCCCTGAATGTTGAGCCGCTTGCGCCCTGATGTCGCCTTCAGGGCCGTCTTTTGCCCCTTGGGGAACCAACCATGGGCGGGGCGGCTCTGGTGTTCGGGGTGGACAGCGTCCGAAAAGACAACCATCTCATCTGCGGCCAACCCGTTCATCAGGGCCTCATATTTGGCAATAAACGCAGCCTGTTTGGCTTCATCGGCCTGTGCAGGCAGCAATTGTGGTTTCTTATACGCGAACCCCAGGCGGCGCATCAGCTTGGCGGCTCCTGAGGGGCTATAGCTCTGGTCGCACTCGGCCAGAACATAGGCACAGACCTCATCTGCGTTCCGTGCCGGATGTTCGGTGAAATGGGCTTTCAGCGTCTGCTCTTGCACGACGGACAAGTGCCCCTGTCGCTGGCTGTAGTCCTTCAGACCGAAAAATGACAACCCCGCTCCGGCAAAGGCAAACTGCCATTCCGTCAGAACCGTTGGACCGATATCCAAAATACGGCAAACCGTTCCGGCGTCTTCTCCTGCGTCCAGAAGAAGAAACGCTCGCGCACGTTTCCAAACAAGGGCATCAACTTTGCGGCGGCGGCAAAGCACTTCAAGTGCTAAGCGCTGCTCGTCGGATAAGGAGACTGTTTTGTATCGCTTGCTCATACCCTCAAAATACAGACCGCCGCGCCTTTGGACATGCGGCGAAGTGAATCGCAGGCCCGAAAATCGTCAGGTCAATTCAGGCGCAGGAGTATAGTCGAGCATTATCAGCATGCGCCGGACACTTCACTTGATCTAACCCGAGATCACTCAGGCCAAGCGTGGATACACTACAAACTGCCGGTGTGGTCAGACGAATGCGAACCAGTCACTGAAAGGACAATGAGGCTGTCCCTTATGCCGCGTCGAGTTGGCGCCACTCAGCAAGAGCGGCGGTACGGTTGAGCTTGAAATTATCTCTGCTGTAGAGCGCGCGCTCCTGGTTGAAGATGGGGTGGTTGCCGCCCTCCCTCGAGGGCATCGCAATGTGCCATGATGGTAGAGTTACAGCCACTGAAGCAGGAAAGGACGGAAACCATGACGGAAGGTACAATGA
>NZ_CALJXO010000243.1:0-3461 GCF_937988555.1 uncultured Boseongicola sp.
TTCATGCATTGCTGGGTGAAAATGGCGCGGGTAAATCGACTTTGATCAAAGTCATGACGGGCGTGTACCGCCCCGACGGCGGGGTGATGATGTTGGACGGTGCGGAGTATGAGCCGCAAAACACCCATGACGCCATCGTGAAAGGCATCGGGGTGGTCCATCAGGAACGCAATCTGATCCCACGGTTTTCCATCGCCGAGAACATTTTTCTTGAACATTTGGCCGACCAACCACTGCGCCGGATTGATTATCCAAAGCTTTTTCAAGACGCGCAACGCTGGCTTGATCTGCTTGAGATTGACGCTGATCCGGCGACGCCCGTGGACAGGCTTAGTGTGGCTAAGATGCAGCTGGTGGAAATCGCCAAAGCCTTGTCGCTGAACTCAAAAATCTTGATGCTGGACGAGCCGACAGCCTCTTTGACGCCACATGAAACGGATACGTTATTTGGCATTTTGCGGCGCCTGCGCGACGATGGTGCCAGCCTTGTTTTTGTCAGCCACAAGCTGGAAGAAGTGCAGGAAATCTGCGATTCCGTCACGGTTTTGCGGGATGGGCAAAATGCCTGCGAAAGCCGTCGTCTGGATGAGTTGGGACGGCAAGATATCGTGCGCTTGATGATTGGGCGCAGCGAGATGATCCCAGATTGGGTGGCCCGTGATCGGGCCGAGGGCCAGCCGGTGCTTGAGCTGTCGAACGTTTCCACAAAACTTGGCCATAAAGCCGTTGATCTAAAAGTCCACAAGGGCGAAATCGTGGGGCTTTATGGTCTGGTCGGCGCCGGGCGCAGTGAACTGGCCAAGGCAGTTCTGGGTAAATTTGAGATCACCGATGGCGAGGTTTTGGTCAACGGCATATCCGCCAAGATCAACAGCGTAGCTGATGCTGTTGGACGTTATCGGATCGGCTATGTCAGCGAGGATCGCAAAAGTGAAGGGCTGGTGCTGATCCATTCGGTTCTTGAAAATGTCGGGATACCCATCTGGCGACGGCTGTCGCAGTTCGGCGGCTTTTTGACAAACGGAACCGTGCGCAAACACACCGTGCCTTTCATCCAGAAACTCGAAGTACGCACGCCGTCGCTGGAACAACAGGTCGGCAATCTGTCGGGCGGTAACCAACAAAAGATCAGCGTCGCCAAATGGCTGGCAGCCGAGGCGCAGGTGCTGATCATCGATGAACCCTCAGTCGGCATCGACATCAAGACCAAGGCTTACCTGCACGAGTTGATCCGCGAATTGTCCGATACGGGCACCGCGATCTTGCTGATCACCAGCGACATGCCCGAAATGATCGCGTTGGCGGACCGCATCGTCGTGATGAATGAATATGCGGTGATGGGCGGGTTCAATAATACCCGCGATTATACCGAGATGAGCGAAGGGATCATGGGCTTGATCCAAGGCGATGAGACGGCAGCGGCTTAAACGCTATAGAACCGCGCGCAGTTGTCGCCCATAAGCGCTGCGCGCTCATCGCTGCTGAGTTTTTCGCTCCAATCGGTGACAACGCCCATCGCTTTGGCGTAGCTTGCCGCCAATGTGCAAACCGGCCAGTCGCTGCCGATCATCAAGCGGTCTGTACCAAACGCCTCCAGTACGGTGTCGAGATACGGCCCAAACGTCTCTGTCGTCCAGTTTGAACAATTTGCCTCGGTCACGAGGCCCGAGAGTTTGCACGAAACATTCGGCCGTTCAGCAATGCCACGCATGCCAGTTTCCCAAGCTTCGCGGTCGCTGCCATCCATCTTTGGCTTGGCGATATGGTCCACGACGAAAGGCTGATTCGGCAGGGCATCCACTAACCTGATCGCAGCTGGAATATGGATAGTGCGCAGCAGCAAGTCATAGGTCAGACCCCGAGAGTTCAAACAGTTAACGCCGTTCAGATGCGGTGCGCTGTCGGCAAAATCCGGGTCTTCGCGATCATGGATCAGCATGCGAACGCCCCGGAAGACTGGATTGTCGGTGTATTTGTCCAAACGATCCTCTGCATCGTGCGCACAAAGATCGACCCAACCGACAACGCCGCGGATCGACGTGTCATCTGCAGCCAGCCCGAGCAGAAAGTCAGTCTCGACGCCCATTTCCCGCGCTTGCACGGCGATCGTGCCGTCGATCCCAACTTCGGCACGCAACGGGGCAAGATCAATCGGTAGAAAGTCTCGCTGGATGACTGCTAAATCATCCGTCATCCAAGGGAAGTCGCCCGGATTTTCGCCGTAGCTCCAAAAATGTTGGTGTGCGTCAAGTTTCATGGAGCAGGTCACTTTCGTTTCGAAATGGAGTGCGTTTAGAATTCCAGTTGGACCTTGATTGTAGCGGATGGATCGCTGCGGATCAGGGCGAATGCGGCCTCGACATCTTGAGCGGCAAACGTGTGGCGGATCATCGCCTCGGGGCGCAAGAGCCCACTTTCCAACCAATCCACTACCTGAGGCAGCAGTTTTCGGCTTAACCGAGAGCCGTAAATGGCGACCTCTTTGCTCACGATGTCTTTTTGGATCACTTCAACGGGGTGCGTTGAAAAGCCAAGCAGCCCAATCCGACCGGCAGGGCTGATGAGTTTTAGCGCCTCGGCCAATAGGCTCGGCACGCCCGCCGCATCAATCACCACTGTGGGGCCAAGTCCTTCGGTCTCACCAGCAACGGCCGACGAAACTGCGCTCGACTTTGACAAAACCACTTCATCAGCCCCGAAGGCTTTGGCGGTTTCAAGCCGGGCGGCATCCAAATCTGCCACAATGCAGCGAGCCCCCTTCAACTTGGCCACCTGCAATATGGTCAACCCAATTGGGCCAGCGCCGTAAACCAACACACTGTCCGTTGCATCGCAACCCGTTAGGTTCAACACATTGGCGGCGATCGAAAACGGTTCTGCCAAGGCTGCAACCCCGATGGGTAGGTCTGGCGAGACGCGAATAGCATTCGCAGCGGGAACCGTCACAAAGCTGCGAAACCCGCCGTCCTGGTGCACGCCCAGCACCTCAAGCTGTGCACATACATTCGAGCGCCCAGTCCGGCAGGCATGGCAGGTTCCACAAGATATCACAGGGTCAATGACAACGGAGTCACCTAAGCGAACAGTCTCAACACCGGGCCCCACAGCCTCGACAACTCCGGCCATTTCATGCCCGATAATCCTAGGGTAGCGCGCAAAAGGATTGCTGCCCTCCAGGATGTGAACGTCTGATCCACAAATTCCTGCGCGTTTGACACGCACCATGACCTCTGCTGGTCCGGGTTCAATCTGCTGGTCTTGCCGGATCACAAGAGACAGCGGTTGTTCAACTGCAATCGAAATCATGTTCTTATCTCCGCAGGGCTTTCCGGACTGGCACTGCCATGGTAGTGTGTCAGCGAAATGAGATCAAGAAGCGAGGCGGGAATTGGCGACATCAATTGAAGACAGAAATCTGCCGAACCTTAAATTGGACAAGAGCACTCCGGTTACAGCACAGG
>NZ_CALJXO010000244.1:0-3779 GCF_937988555.1 uncultured Boseongicola sp.
GGACCTTGGCCGCCTACGGGCTGTCGCGGTTTGAATATCGGTTGGGTTTTGTTAAAAATGCTGACATCACGTTCTTCTTTATTTCGCAACGGATCATGCCACCCATCGTTCTCGCGATCCCATTCTTCCTGATGCTCAAAGAGTTAGGCGCGCTGGATACGATCTTTGGATTGGTGCTGGTCTATGTAGCACTCCTGCTGCCCATCGCGGTCTGGGTCATGACTGATTTCTTTGCCGGCATCCCAAAAGAACTCGACGAGATGGCGATGACCGACGGATGCAGTCCGATTGGTGCGTTTTTTCGGGTTATCCTACCCAATTCAGTTCCTGGCCTCGTCGTGGCAGGCATGTTCTGCCTCATCTTCGGGTGGAACGACTTTTTCTTCGCCTTCACCCTTACATTCACCGAGACCCAGCTTTTGCCGGTCTCAATCGTTTCCCTCAACTCATCCGTGACACCTTGGTGGTCGCTGTCAGCATTCGCATTGATTTCGGTCGCACCATTGGCCTGCGTCGCGGTCATTGTTGAACGTTACATGTCACGCGGCACTATGTCGGGGGCCATTAGGTAAGTATCATGCTTCAAGTTGACCAACTCACGACCGCTGATTCCAAAGTCTCTTTGCAGGACATTTCGTTCCAGTTTGACGCGGGAAACATATATACGATTCTTGGACGAACCGGTGCGGGAAAGACCGAACTTTTGCGTGCTTTGATGGGGCTTAATCCGTTGGTTGAAGGCGACATCCAACTGGATGGTCAAAGTATCGCCAAACGGCCTGTAAAAGATCGCAGCATGTCGCTCGTGTATCAGCAGTTCATCAACTATCCGCATCTAAGCGTTTTGGACAACGTGGCGTTCCCGCTGCGTCGTCAGGGCAAAAGGAAAGCAGAGGCGCAATCACTTGCGGCCAAGATGCTGACGACCGTTGGCTTGGGTGATTTCGTACAACGCCGGCCGGCGCAGCTTTCGGGTGGGCAACAACAGCGTGTCGCGCTGGCCCGTGCCATGGTCAAGAAATCACGTATCCTGATGCTCGATGAGCCGTTGGCCAATCTGGACTACAAGCTGCGCGAACAACTGCGCGAAGAGTTCCCAAGATTGGTAGCCGGAAATGATGACAGCATAATCTTGTACACAACCACTGAACCGCGCGAAGCGATGGAACTGGGAAACACTATGATCGTCATGACCGACGGACGCATCGTGGCCAGCGGCCCACCTGCTGCCTTGTTTGCGCATCCCCCGACAAAAGACGCCGCAAGTGTGATCAGCGATCCACCTATTTCGTTTATCTCGGGATTTGTTCGCAGTGGTGCGCTTTATTTTGGCGAGGGTCAGTTGGCCCCGAACAATGGCTTGCAGCTGCCACCAGATGGTCCCGTCACCATCGCGCTTCGGCCCGATGCAATTGAGCCGGGGGGCGCATTCAACGCGACTATCGGCCTGTCTGAATTCAGCGGGTCTGAAACCATCGTTCACCTCGATTTCGATTTCGGCCGTGCGATTATGCTGGTTGAGGGCATCGAGACCTTTGAAGCGGGGACCCGTCTAAGTGTATCGATTCAAGCTGAACACCTCATGCTGTTCGCTTCGGACGGGCAAAACATCACGATAAGGACCAAGTAAATGGCTGAAATCGTACTCGAAAACCTTGGGCACAGTTATCTGACTAATCCGAAAGACAGAACCGACTTTGCCCTAAAACCCGTCAATCTGACGTGGCAGGATGGTAAGACCTATGCGCTTTTGGGCCCATCGGGCTGTGGCAAAACGACGATGCTCAACATCATTTCCGGGATTGTCGCGCCGTCTCATGGACGCCTACTTTTTGACGGGCAGGATGTTACCCAAACACCAACGGTTGAACGCAACATTGCGCAGGTGTTTCAGTTTCCTGTGATCTACTCGACCAAGACAGTGCGCCAAAACCTTGCGTTTCCGTTGGAATGCCGTGGTGTGGCACCTGAGCGCATCAAAGCCCGCGTCGCCGAGGTCGCGACGCTTTTAGATCTGGATTACGCGCTTGATATGCCAGCACGAAGGTTGAGCGCGGATCAAAAGCAACTGATCTCTCTGGGGCGCGGTCTTGTGCGCGAAGACGTCAGCGCCATTCTTTTGGATGAACCGTTAACTGTGATTGATCCACAAATGAAGTTCATGCTGCGCCGTAAGCTGCGCGAGATTAACCGCGAGACCGGCATGACTATGATTCTGGTAACCCACGATCAAAGTGAAGCCATGAGCTTTGCGGATGAGATCGTGGTAATGAAGGATGGATTGTTGCAACAGTCCGGCACCCCTGCAGAGCTATTCTCACGACCGCAGAACGACTTTGTCGGCTACTTTATTGGCTCGCCGCCGATGAACATGATTACCCTCGAACCCCGTGACGGAGCCCTCGGGACCGGTGCGCTTGATTTGACTAAGAATTTGACGATTGGCACCGCCGGGTCACGGCATCAATTGGGCATTCGGCCAGAGCATGTATCGCTCGTGGCCGCTGATGCTGAAAACATTGGTGTCGGTACGATCAAGAAAATCGAACATCTTGGCGTCGATGGCGTCGTAACCTTGCAGTTGGCGACTGGTGTTGTGATCAAAGCAAAAACACGCAAACACATTGAGATGCGAGTTGGTCAAACCTTGGGTGTTAACGTGCGAACCGATGACGCACTCTTGTACGTCGAAGGCTCACTCGTACACGCAGGGTGACCGCGACCTGCCGAGATTGATCTGATTTTAGGGTCGCCCCTCGCGTAGAAACGACCGTAACAACAGCGATTTGGGTCGACCCGGTTGTTTTAGCGGCGCATGAATGAAGTAGCCTGCCAATTGGCCTGGCTGACATTTGTCAGAAAGCCTTTCGCCTCGTTCCAGGGTTTGGCTGCTCTGTCCCGCACACCGACGTTTTAGCCGACAAAAATGCTGCGCCATGCACGAATGGCCGCAATGCGAAAGCTGCACCGCAGCGTTGTATGGAGCGGTCAATGTCCGGATTGGGCCGTTCATGTTGGTCGGGGCGAGATCGTTTGGCAGGATCGCTGCGATGCGGCTAACGGCAGCAGTGAGCCCATGGCAGTCGTTCGCTTGCGGCTCAATAAGGACGACCAGCATGCGAGCCAGCCTGACCGAACCCGCTTCACGAACAATGCTGCTCTACGGCTTTGATTGTTTGCAGGTGGCGATTAATTTACCCGAAAAATTTCGGATACCGGCTTAGTCCTGCCGCACCTGTCTGCAATAAAGGTCGTGTAGTAAGTGTTAACCAGTGTTGTGAGTGTCCCATGTGCAAAATTTTCGCGCCTTCTTTCGCGCGCATGCCCCCGATCTATCGATATTTCTACTTCATCTTCTCCAGCCTAACGCTGCGGAGCTACTCCGCATGGAAGCAAAAGGGGGAACCCAATCCCTTTACCCGTCCTTGTTATGAGGTGCTCAGTACAACACGATCGGAGATCGTGTCCCTCTTTCCGTCGCGTCTGACGTCAAACGTCTAATGCTGGGTTATCAGCGAGGGCCAACTAGGCCACCCCCTGGGTGATCTATTCCTTCTTCGATCCGATGCGGTAGCCTGAAGACGTCACCAAATCGTCTCGAAGACTGTCTGAAGATGCCTCAATAGGGTCAGCTTGTTCGGCGACACTACTGAGGTAGTAACGAGTGTGTGTGTTGTCTTGGGGTCGCCTTAACTGGCGGCCCCCTTTCTTTTGAAAACCTGACCGTCCCATACACAACAGTCGATCTTCCTTTCCAAGGGTAAACTTTCCAATTGGGG
>NZ_CALJXO010000245.1:0-2624 GCF_937988555.1 uncultured Boseongicola sp.
GCCTTCAGGCCTATGCCCGCGAACAGGACCTTACTCGCGTCGGTCGCGGCGTGCCGTCGATCGTGCAGATCTACCATCCGCAGTGTAAGCGTCCGGTTAAGGCGCGGTTTCAGGCTTTTTCGGGCTGCCAGTTCCACGGCATGAGTTCTTCGATGCGATTGATCTTGTGATCTGGGAGGCGCTGGAGGACCCATGTGAGCCAAGCTTCAGGATCGACGTTGTTCATCTTTGCGGTCTCGACGAGCGTGTAAGCGATGGCGGCTGCCTTTCCGCCGCCGATGGACCCCATGAATAGATAATTTTTGCGCCCGAGAGCAATTGGCCTGATTGACCGTTCGCAGGTGTTGTTGTCGAGCTCGAGACGGCCATCGTCGAGATAGCCGCGGGCTTTTGGCATGCGGTTGAGGGCGTAGCGGATCGCTTCTGCCAGCTTGGTTTTTCCGGAGATTTTACGCAGCTGCGCCTGTAGCCAGAGTTCCAGTTCATCGAAGATAGGCTTGGCGTGGGCCTGTCGCATGGCCGCGCGCTCTTCAGGGGATTTCCCCTTTATCTCTTTCTCAATGGCATAGAGTTTAGCGATACGCTTGACCGCCTCTTGGGCAATAGGCGAGCCGGTGCGCTCAGCCTCATCAAAGAACTTGCGGCGCACATGGACCATGCAGGCTTGTTCGTTGGCTTTGCTCTCACCGAAGAGCCCATTGAATCCGGCGTAGCCATCGGCATGGACAGTGCCGGTATAGCCCGCAAGGTGATTGACGGGGTGCTCGCCCTTCCGATCGACGCTGAACTGATACCATGCGCAGGGCGGAGCGACCCCGCACCAGGGCCGTTCATCGCGCACGTAACTCCAGAGCCGCGCAGTCTTGGTTTTGGTTGTATTGGCCCGCACCTGCAGCTTCACGGGTGTGTCGTCTGCGAACAAAGCTGGGCCCTCCCTGACCAGTTTGCCGATGTGCGCGGCCAAAGGTTCCAGCAGGGCTGTGGTGCGACCGACCCAGTCGCTCAGCGTGGAACGATGCAGATCGACCCCTTCGCGTGCGTAGATCTTGGATTGCCGATCGAGCGGCAGGTGATCGCAATATTTGCCGATCAGCATGTGTGACACGAGGCCCGGACCGGGCCGCCCGCGTTCGATCAGACGGGAAGGCAGCGGGGCCTGTGCAAAGGCTTCACAGCAGGTGCAGGCCATACGCGGACGAATAAACCGGCGCACCACGAAGTGGCCCGGGATATAGTCCAGCTCTTCGGTGATATCCTCGCTCACCTGGCGCAGGGTGCCGCCGCAGCCACCACAAGCGTCACCGGGCGACAGGACTTCATCTTCCCGGTCCAGATGATCAGGCAGCGGCTTACGGCTGTGCTGGCGCTTCGCGCGTGTTTGGGTCGGAGGCTCTTCGTCACCGGCTGACGACTCGGCCTGCTGCTCGTCTGCGGCCTGCGCGATCTCATCGTCTTCCGGCAGGTCGAGCGCCAATTGGTCTATGCTCTCCGACTTCGCCCCGAACCGCGCCTTGCGATGGCCGTGAAGTTCGGCCTTCAGCTTCTCGATCTGGTAGGCCTGAGACTGGATGTGCCGGGCCATCTGCTCGCTGACAGAGCGCAGCTCATCGGGGTCTTTGGGCAAGGATTTGAAGGTGTCCAGCATGGGTAATCCATACCAGATTGGCCCATAAAAGGGAACGAAAAACCTCTCAAAAGCCTATATTTTATTGGCCTCTATCTCTATCCTGCGACCAGCGGCCGCCAGGTCTTTTGCGGCGTGCGCCAGTCAATCCCTTCCAGCAGCATCGATAGCTGCGACGGGCTCAGGTTGACCTTGCCATCCTTGGCCGCAGGCCAGACAAACCGGCCCCGTTCCAGTCGTTTGGTGAACAGGCAGGCCCCCTGACTGTCCCACCAAATGATCTTCAAAAGATCGCCCCGGCGACCGCGGAAGACGAACATGTGTCCCGAATATGGGTCCTCGGCCAAAACCTGTTCGGCCTGCGCCGCCAGCGTATTGAAGCCGCGACGCATATCCGTGACGCCCGCAGCCAACCAGACACGCGTGTTGCTCGGCACCGGGATCATTGCGCCAGCCCCTCGACCATCGCCAGCACCGCCGACAGCGTGGTGGCGCCCTCCACCAATATCCGCCGACCATCGGATAGCGTGATGTCAATGCGCTGCGCCGTGACGAAACCTGTTGAAGGATTGGGCGAAATGGGTGCCGCTGGGACGGGCGTCATGCCCGCAACCTCGACTGGAAGAAACGTTGCGCCCTCATGCACGGGCAAATCCGCAGCCTGATCCTCTGATGAAAACCGAGGATCGCGAAGCCATTTGTGGATCAGATTGGCATTCATCGCGTAGCGCCGCGCAACCTGAGCAACCGAAACCCCAGCCACCCGCGCCTGCGCACAGATCGACCGCTTCTCTTCGTCTGACCAAATCCGCTTCTTCTGGCCTTTCTTGCCCGCCATCGCTCACCTCAAGATGTCCACTATCAATGGTGGACATCTAGCAGGCACTCCTTCCCGCCGTCAGAGCGGGACAACCGGACGCTTACATAAGGACAGCAAGCTCTGCTGCATGATGATGAGCCGAGATCTGCACACGCGCCTTCACGACGCCACAGGTATCGT
>NZ_CALJXO010000246.1:0-4756 GCF_937988555.1 uncultured Boseongicola sp.
CGGGTTGATTTCGTCAGCGGCGCGGTCGCACATCGACTTCGGTTTGGAGGGGGGCGTGGGCAAGCGCTGGCAAAAGCAATGGGATTGCGCGCGGGTAAAACACCAATGATTGTTGATGCAACGGCGGGCTTGGGACGAGACTCATTTTTATTGGCGTCGCTGGGAGCACAGGTCGTCATGATCGAACGGTCAGAAAAAATGCATTCTTTGTTGGTTCAAGGCATGGATCAAGCCTTCAAAGAGGGAGGCGAATTTCGCGAGATTA
Source organism: uncultured Boseongicola sp. (assembly GCF_937988555.1). Classification (NCBI taxonomy): domain Bacteria; kingdom Pseudomonadati; phylum Pseudomonadota; class Alphaproteobacteria; order Rhodobacterales; family Paracoccaceae; genus Boseongicola; species uncultured Boseongicola sp. Next base: position 266 of record NZ_CALJXO010000246.1, read on the forward strand.
TTGGTCGCATGACGCTTCTGAAGGGAGATGCCAAGGATTTGCTGCCTAAGATGCCTTGCGAGGCAATCCTGCTTGATCCAATGCATCCTCCACGTAAAAACTCAGCGCTGGTGAAGCGCGAATTACGGCAAGTTCGCGAGATCGTTGGAGCGGACGATGACGCTGTTGAATTGGTGCGTGTGGCGCTCAAGAACGCGCGAAATCGAGTGGTCTTGAAATGGCCCGCGAAGGTTGATCCGATCAAAGGAATACAGGCGTGCTCCCACCAAATACATGGAAAATCAACGCGTTACGATGTCTTTATGGTAGGGTGAGGAACGCACTACGGGCCGTATTGTTTGGTGAAGGCGCCTGCAACGAAGGTCGGATTTCCGCCGAAAGTGTCGAATGTCCAAGCCGAGCTCACAACGGCCCCTCAGATGAGCAATACTCGCTGGCAATATAAGCACTCGCCCACCCTTGCGCACCGCGCATAACGGCATTTCTGCTCCGCGACGCATTTGCGCGTGCTTTCCGCAAAATCATGGTGTAGGAAATGGTTTAACGCTGAACTATTTTGCACCACCTAGGGAGGAAGTCGTCCATGGCCGCAAAGCGGGCAACGCGCAAATCGAATGTCTCGAAAGAGGAACTCCTGAAATTTTACCGCGAGATGCTGCTTATCCGCCGGTTTGAGGAAAAGGCGGGCCAGCTATACGGCATGGGCCTGATTGGCGGCTTCTGCCACCTCTATATCGGGCAGGAAGCGGTAGTTGTCGGCCTTGAGGCCAACACCGAGGAAGGCGACAAACGCGTCACCACCTATCGCGACCACGGGCACATGCTTGCCTGCGGGATGGACCCGAAGGGCGTTATGGCCGAATTGACCGGCCGCTCGGACGGTTATTCGCGTGGCAAGGGTGGCTCAATGCACATGTTCTCGAAGGACGCAAACTTCTATGGCGGCCACGGGATTGTTGGCGCAAACGTGCCACTGGGTGCGGGACTGGCGCTTTCGGATAAATACAAAGGCAATGACCGCGTGACGTTCACCTACTTCGGGGACGGCGCTGCAAACCAGGGCCAAGTTTACGAGGCCTACAACATGGCCGAAATCTGGGAATTGCCTGTTATTTTTGTCATTGAAAACAACGGCTATGCGATGGGAACCTCGGTCAAGCGGGCGACCAAGTCACCGTCGCTTTGGCAGCGTGGTGCGGCCTACGGCATCGAGGGCGAAGAAGTCGACGGCATGGATGTGCTGGCGGTGAAAGAAGCCGGTGCACGCGCAATCGAATTCTGCCGATCCGGCAAGGGCCCATATATTCTTGAGGTTAAGACTTACCGCTACCGCGGCCATTCAATGTCAGACCCGGCGAAGTATCGCACACGCGAAGAAGTGCAGAAGATGCGCGAAGAGCGTGACGCAATCGAGCAGGTGCGCAAGCGCTTGCTGGAAGGTGACGCGACCGAGGACCAGCTGAAGGCGATCGACAAAGAGATCAAGGAGATCGTGAATGAGGCGGCGGAGTACGCAAAAGAGAGCCCGGAGCCCGATTTGAGCGAGCTTTGGACAGACATTTACGTCGACGCAGACGCGTCGCAGAACGCATAAGGGGAGGATCAACGACATGGCAACTGAAATTCTTATGCCCGCGCTTTCCCCGACTATGGAAGAAGGCACACTTGCAAAATGGCTTGTGAAAGAGGGCGATACCGTTTCGTCCGGAGACATTCTGGCCGAAATTGAAACCGACAAGGCAACGATGGAATTTGAAGCCGTCGATGAAGGCATTGTGGGTAAGATCCTTGTGCCCGATGGCACCGAGGGTGTGTCCGTCAACACGCCAATCGCTGTGATGATTGAGGAAGGCGAAAGCGCCGACCACATTCAGGTCTCAGCTGCTCCGGCTGCGGCTGCGGCTGAAGCGCCTGCCGCAGCCCCTGCCCCAGTGGCAACGGCTCCTGCAGCGCCCAAAGCGTCAGTATCGGTCGAACCCGACTACCCGGACGGCACCGAGATGGTGCCTACAACCGTGCGTGAAGCCCTTCGCGATGCGATGGCCGAAGAGATGCGCCGTGATGACACTGTTTTCCTAATGGGCGAAGAAGTTGCCGAATATCAGGGCGCCTACAAGATCTCCCAAGGCCTGCTGGACGAGTTCGGCGCAAAGCGTGTGATCGACACACCGATCACCGAGCACGGCTTTACCGGCATTGCGGTTGGTGCATCTTGGGGCGGTCTGCGTCCGATTGTCGAGTTCATGACGTGGAACTTTGCAATGCAGGGCATTGACCAGATCATCAACTCGGCCGCCAAGACGCTTTATATGTCGGGCGGCCAGATGGGCTCTCCGATTGTGTTTCGTGGCCCAAACGGGGCAGCGGCGCGGGTTGGTGCACAGCACTCTCAGGATTACGCGGCGTGGTATGCATCTGTTCCTGGGCTTTACGTGGTGCAGCCATATTCGGCAGCAGATGCGAAGGGTCTTTTAAAACAGGCAATCCGCGATCCGAACCCGGTCGTGTTCCTTGAAAACGAGATGATATACGGCAAGTCGTTTGATGTGCCGAAGATGGATGATTTCACGATTCCGTTCGGCAAAGCTCGCATTTGGCGGGAAGGCGAGGATGTGACGATCGTCTCTTGGGGCATCGGCATGAGCTATTCCCTGCAAGCTGCCGACGAACTGGCCAAAGAAGGTATCTCGGCCGAGGTCATCGACCTGCGCACTTTGCGGCCTTTGGACATCGCGACGGTGATCCGCTCGGTTCAAAAAACGAACCGTTGCGTGACGGTTGAAGAAGGCTGGCCGGTTGCGTCGATGTCGGACCATATCGGGTCCGAGATCATGCGCGAGGCGTTTGACTATCTGGATGCGCCGGTACTGGCGTGTACGGGTAAAGACGTGCCAATGCCCTATGCTGCAAACCTTGAGAAGCTGGCGCTGACATCCACAAAGGAAGTCATCGACGCGGTCAAGGCTGTGACGTACCGGTAAGATGGAAGTTCACGGCATCGACATGACCCGCGAAGCCTATCGTATTTCGACCGAGATAAACGGGATCGACGTCCCGGGTTTTGTGCCGGAGGGCTTGGTGATGGAGATGCTGGGGATCAGCCGTCGGCCGGGACATGGCGAGGTCTATGCCTGGCTTGAGAAACATTTCGCGGCTGTTGAGGCCGCGCTGAACAAACGACATTCCGGGTCCGTGCCTAAGCGGCCATTCGACCGGATAACACTTGCGGAGGAAGCCTGATGCCAACCGAAATTCTGATGCCCGCCCTCAGCCCTACGATGGAGGAAGGCACACTTGCCAAGTGGCTTGTGAAAGAAGGCGATACGGTCGCGTCTGGTGACCTTCTGGCCGAAATCGAAACCGATAAAGCGACGATGGAATTCGAAGCCGTAGACGAAGGCGTCATCGGCAAGATTTTGGTGGCCGAAGGGTCCGAAGGCGTTCCGGTGAACACGGCAATTGCGATTTTATTGGAAGACGGCGAAAGCGCCCAAGACATTGGCGCGACGGCTGCCGCTCCTGCTGCGGCAGCGGCGGCCCCTGTTCCACAAGGTGCTCCGGCTGAAGTGGCTCCTCCGGCAGCAGCGCCTCCGGCGGCCCCGGTTGCAGCGGATGGCTCACGCCTGTTTGCCTCGCCACTCGCGCGCCGGATCGCGAAGAACAAAGGTCTCGACCTTGCGCAGATCAAAGGATCAGGCCCCAAAGGCCGGATCGTGAAAGCGGATGTTGAGAATGCAGACGCGACTGCAGCCCCTGCGGCGGCAGCTCCGAAAGCGGCGGCTCCTGCAGCGGCAGCATCGACGGGTCCAAGCACAGAGCAGGTTCTGAAGATGTATCAGGGCCGCGAGTTTGAAGAAGTGAAGCTGGACGGCATGCGCAAAACGATTGCCGCACGCCTGACAGAAGCCAAGCAGACGATCCCGCACTTCTATCTGCGCCGCGATATCAAGCTGGATGCATTGCTGAAATTCCGCGCCCAATTGAACAAGCAATTGGAATCTCGGGGCGTGAAGCTGTCGGTCAACGACTTCATCATCAAAGCCAGCGCGATTGCGCTTCAGCAGGTGCCAGACGCGAACGCTGTCTGGGCCGGTGATCGGACGCTGAAGCTGAAGCCATCGGATGTGGCCGTCGCTGTGGCGATTGAGGGCGGTTTGTTCACTCCGGTTCTGAAAGACGCCGACATGAAGTCGCTGTCGGCTTTGTCGGCCGAGATGAAAGACCTTGCAGCCCGCGCGCGGGACCGCAAACTTGCGCCCGAGGAATACATGGGCGGCAGCTTTGCTATTTCGAACCTTGGGATGTTCGGCATCGATAACTTTGACGCGGTGATCAACCCACCGCACGGTGGCATTCTGGCCGTCGGTGCGGGTACCAAAAAACCGATTGTCGGAGATGATGGCGAACTGACCGTTGCGACGGTTATGTCGGTGACATTGAGCGTCGACCACCGGGTGATTGACGGGGCTCTTGGCGCGCAATTGCTAAATG
>NZ_CALJXO010000247.1:0-3001 GCF_937988555.1 uncultured Boseongicola sp.
TCTATCGGGAGGGCAAGCGGTCAATCTATGAGGGGGGGCATCGTGTACCCTTCTTTGTTCGCTGGCCGGCCGGCATCAAACAGCCGGGACGCAGCTGGAACAAGCTCGTCGGGCAGGTGGATCTGCTGGCGACCTTTGCCGAACTGATCGAAGCCGAGCTGCCCGCAAACGCCGGCGAAGACAGTCAGAGTTTCTTACCCGTGCTGACTCACCCCGCAACCACCCCTGTGCGTCTTCCTTTGATCAACCATTCTTCCAACGGGCGGTTCGCCATTACAGAAGGACATTGGAAATTGATTCTGCCGCTTGGCAAAATGAAGATGGAACTGTACGACCTCACCACAGATCCTGGCGAAACGAACAACATAGCGGCTCAACATCCGGAAGTCGTCGATCAGCTAACCAAGAAAGCCTCGGATATCGTTCTGAACGGTCGAACGACGAAAGGCCCCGTGCAACGCAACGACACCGGGTATTGGAAGGACCTCGCTTGGATCACTGAGGCGGAGTATGACGCCCAGCAAGGGCGGAACTGATAATATACTGCTGCGCATCACGATTTGAGATTTTTAAAATAGAGGACTCCATGGAGCGATCGCCCAATGCTAGGCTTCTTTAAGTTAGCATACGTATTTATTAACCACCCGCTTGCGCTAGAGAGCACAGAGAGCACAGAGCGGATTCCACGGACCTTGAGGCCTAAGTTCGGCCTCGATGCTCCACTGCGTTTGCATGGCTCTGTGCTCTCTGTGCCCTCTAGTGAGCGAAGCGAGCGGGTGGTTGAAATTTGCGTGGGAGTTGGACTTATAGCCTAAAACGTTCGACCCCGTCGGTGAGTTTCTTGACGTTGAAGTTCATCAATAACCCAACTGGAGTCTTCGATAATTTCATGTAGGTCAGCAATTGCGCCCTGTGGATGCCGCTCAATTTATCCACAGCTTTTAATTCAAGCACTAGCCGGTCATCGACCAATATATCACTGCGATATCCGCACTCAATCTCGATGCCTTTGTAATAGACTGGCATGGACTTCTCGAGTTTGTGTGGAATCTGATTGAGGGTTAACTCGTGAGAGAGGCATAATTGGTAGGCACTTTCAAGTAAACCTGGGCCGAGTTCGCGGTGCACTTCAATTGCGCAACCAATAACTTTTTGTGTGAAGGGATCATTCATAAAGAGATCATTGCTCTCATTCGTGGAAAAACCAAACAACTATTGCGTATATCAGTGACTATTAGTGGTTTTCGGCTAGGCCGAATCTACGTCATGATAGCACTTGGCGTGCTTTGACTCGTTAATGTGTCTTCAGGCGCGATGCGGAATGTCCGTCGTCTTGTAGGGTTTTCAAGGCCGCTTGCATGGCTTGGACGCGCTCGGGGTTTTCGCTCGCCAGATTATGGCGTTGGCCGATGTCCTTGGCTAGGTTGTAGAGTTCGACGGGAGAGTCATCATCCGCAGGATAGTTGTGACGCTTTAGCCAGTCATGCTTCGGCTTACGCGCGTAGCCTGTGCGTTTATTGATCAGCACCCAGTCGCCGCTGCGCAGACCGAAGCCTGTGCGTTCCCATGTGCTGTGAACGAGTGTCGGGCGCACGCTGCTTGCGCTGCCGTGGAGTAGTGGCAGCAAGTTGTGAGAGTCTTCCGCTTGATCCTCAGGTAACGTGAAGTCAGTCACTGCCGCAAAAGTCGCCATTAAGTCGATCTGCGAGACGAGTGCCTCAGAGACTAATCCAGGTTTTACGACCTTCGGCCAGCGGATGATAAACGGCACATGGTGCCCGCCTTCGTAGATGTCTTGCTTGAGGCCGCGGAAAGGACCGGATGACCAATGGTCGTATTGTTTGTCACGCTCATAGGCATAGTGCTCTGCGCCGTTGTCTGCTGAGAAGACGACGATCGTGTTGTCCGCCTGTCCGCTGGCTTCTAAGGCGCGTAAGATTTGACCGCAGGCAGCATCGGTCTCGACGACGAAGTCGCCATATGCGCCGGCTTGGCTGCTGCCATCGAATGCATCATTGGGAATGATGGGCGCGTGTGGAGACGGGAAGGCGAAGTAGAGAAAGAAGGGGGCTGCTTTGTCGGCCTGTTGTTGAATATATTCGACCGCATGCTTCGTCGTGGTCGGTATGTTTTCGTAGGGATCCCAATCGTGATACATGGGGCCGGGGCGGCATTCCCAGCGTCCTTCTTTAATCGGCTTCCATCGTTTGGTATCCATCAATACATCGGGCACATCGATGACGCGATCATCTTCAATCCAGCAGTAAGGCGGGAAGTTGATGACGGTGTCGCCGAAGTAGTGGTCAAAGCCGTGGGCAAGCGGGCCGTTGGGGATGGGCTTTGACCAATCAAATGCGTCAGGTCCCCAGACTTCATTCTTACGCCCCTTATGCGTGGTGGTTTGTATCGCAGGCTCGGCATCGGGCAGCCGGTAGCTGTCCCAATCCCAGCCTAAGTGCCACTTGCCGATTGCGGCGGTGTGGTAGCCTTTTGCTTGTAGCATTTCTGGTAACGTGAGGCGCTCAGGCGAAAAGACTGAGGGGCCAAAGGCGTTCACAATTCCATAAAACTTGCGCCAGTGGTCGCGCCCTGTGAGTAAGGCATATCGACTCGGCGTGCAGACTCCGGAAGAGGAGTGCCCGTCGGTGAATCGCATGCCTTCGCTGGCGAGGCGATCCAAGTGTACGGTTGGGATTTTTGAATCTGAATTCTGGCAGTTGAGATCGCCGTATCCCATATCATCTGCATAGAGGATGAGTATGTTCGGTGTTTCCGGATCGGTCGCAGCATGACTGGATAGGGACAGCAGTGTAGAGGCAGTCGCCATGATGAATAGGGTGATTGGTTGCAATCGTGGTTGATTCATAACTCTGGAGCGAATCATGGCGGGTAGCGCTTGTCTATTCCTTTTTCGGTTACGATGTCGGTGAGGGGATGTCCCTGATTGCCTGTTCATCATCTAAACAGAGGATAGCTCCGCGTTCTGTATCTGATACATTGT
>NZ_CALJXO010000248.1:0-9715 GCF_937988555.1 uncultured Boseongicola sp.
TGGTTCGATTCCAGGGTCGCCCACCACTCAGTACTCCTAAAACTACAGGCAGTTCACTGCTGTGGAATAGTGTTTATATTTCCGTGAGTTGTGGGGAAGTAGAGCGCCAGAGACCTCACAAATCGTCTCTGATCTTAGCACTTTCGGGGTTGTTTTAGGGAAAGTCTCAGCGGGGCAATTTACGCGTGAGGTCTTGAGCTGGTCAAATCGACCTCAAAGCTGCGCAAATCCAAGGACGCGACGCTGCTCGGCCCAATCCAATGGCAGCTCGGGGAGCGCCCGCAGTGTTTTAGCGGTGAGATGCGGTGGCTGGCGGCCTTCCAGAATCGCGGTTGAGATGTCTGGCGCCAGCCAGGCCAACGGAAGGATGCGGCTGACACACCCGCTGCGCAAACCCTCTCGCTCTGTGATTTGTTGAACAGTTATGGCTTTGCCTTCAAGAAGTTCACCCGCCCACCGTCTTGCGTCTGCAATCAGTGCAATAAGGTCCTGATCTTCTTGTGGAGCATTTTCGGCTGCAATGATGATCGGCTTGGCGCAGCCGTTCTGACGCCTTTGGAACGGGATCTCGAAGATTGCAGGTATTGGTGTGTGAGCTGCTTCGGGTTTTGCGAGTGCCGCGAAGTTCAGCGAGACGACCAACCGACCTCGGTATGCGTCGATACGATCAATGATGTCCGTGAAGGGCTGTCCCAGCCCATCGCCCTCCGTTCTCTCCTTGTCCAGACCGAGCTTTTCAATTGCTTGTAAGTTGACGGCCAAGCTTGCTTGGCTCTTGTGACCTTTGGTCTGACTGACTAACCATCGCGTATCGTTCAGCCGCTCTTTCAGCCCACTCATTACAACCCTTTCGATCTCATCTGCTGGCAAGCGCTCAATCTCGGATTTGTCTTCTGAACCGCGAACTTCCGTTGTGTAATACCAGTATCGCTTCGTCCGGGTTGACCCGTCTGCGCGGATTGACTTGCTGGCGTAAGTCGTTCGCATCGCTCGACCTTTGGTGTCAAACAGTATGCCGTCCAGAAGGCGCTTGGCGGATCGACGGGTTGAACTGATCTTCTTGCCGCCATGATCCGCCAGTTGGGTTTGAACGCGCTTCCAGGTGGCGTCATTGATGATCGCGCCCTGCAGCCCTTCGTGCAGCGCGTCCTTGTGTCGAACTTTGCCGATGTAGATCGGATTGCGCAGGATGTTGTAGAGTGCGCCGCGTGAGAAGGACGTGCCGCCACTAACATGTCCAAACCGGTTGGTTCGTCGCTTGCTGACAATGCCCAACGCGCGCAGCCGTACACTGAGCAGCCGGACCGATCCCTGCGCGCGATACTCAGCAAAGATCGTTCGGACCGCAGCAGCTTCGTCCGGGTCCACCACCAGCGCTTTGTCGATCACATCGTACCCAAGCGGAATGGTACCGCCAATCCACATACCTTTGCGCTTTGACGCCGCAACCTTGTCTCGAATGCGCTCGGCCGTCACCTCGCGTTCTGTCGGGCTTGCCCCAACGCCAGCGCAGGGTTTCCAGCGTACTGAAATGAATTGAATCTTCGATCCTCCAAATTCTAAGTATAGGGGCGGACCGATTCAAAGGGGGAGGATCACTGGACCGATGTGTTCCTGCACAATAAGGTTTCAATTGTGACTCGCCTCGCGCAAAGCTTGGCAGAACGCACAAAAAATTTGGGGGGAACATGGTAATTAGTTCTTTGGAGAGCCTTCGCGAGCATTTGCAGTGGGCGATCGAACTGGAGCATGCGACGTTGGCGCCATATTTGACTGCACTCTATTCGATTAAAGATGGCACGAATATTGAATCAGCTGAGGTCATAAAGAGTGTATTTCTCGAAGAAATGCTGCATATGGCATTGGCTGCCAATATTTTAAACGCGATCGGCGGAACACCTCGCTTCGATTATAAGGGCTTCATTCCTACCTTTCCCACTCCATTGCCCCATGGCGATGGGTCGTTTCAGGTTCATCTGGGTAAGTTCTCGCCCGAGGGCATCAAATCGTTTTTGAATATTGAACGTCCAGCAGAAACCGATGCCGAACCTCTAGAAGAAAACTACCACTCGATTGGTCAGTTTTATGCCGCGATTGTTGAAGGGTTGAAAACATGCAGCCAGGCTCTCGGAGAGCATAAAGTGTTTTCTGGCGATCCTGCGTGGCAGTTGAGTGCTGAGACAACTTTTTACGGAGGCGCCGGTCATCTAATGGCAGTTACTGACTTAGCTTCGGCTCTCTCCGCCATGGATGAGATTGTAGAACAGGGCGAGGGGATGGATCACGCGTCGATCTTTGATGGCGACAAAAACATGTTCCACCCTGAGCGAGAAGAAGTTGGACATTATTTCCGTTTCCAAGAAATTCTTGTGGGGCGGAGCTATCAGTTATGTGACACTCCGGAGTCGGGTCCGACCGGGGAAAAATTCAGCGTGGATTGGGGGGCGGTTCACAACATGCGCCCAAACCCCGATATCAACGACTACCCGGCCGACAGCGAGCCACGGAAAAAGATGGAAGCTCTAGCCCAAGGGTACAGCGATATGCTTCGGGTTATGGAGCAATCATTCGCTGGCGAACCAAGACTCTTTGGCGAAACCGTTGGAACAATGTTTGAGCTGCGCCATCTCATTTTGGAGCTGATGCAGATGCCTTCTGGGGATGGCGGAACAACTGTTGGACCATACTTTGCCTATCGTCCGCCCGCGCATTGCCACGAAAGTTGGATCGAGATCCGCGAGAGTGGCCCGTATAATGTCCATGGTGACATCCCGCTTGTTAGGAAAAAACGAGTTACCACAGACAAGGGGGAAGCACTTGCCTGGGTTACCATAGAAACTATTCCGGCAGACGACGGTTACGTGTTATGCCGATGCGGGAAATCGAAAACCAAACCCTTTTGTGACGGGACGCATGATCGGATTGACTTTGATGGAAGAGTAGCAAAAGAATTCGCTCCGATTTCCGAGACCCAAGAAACTTTAGAGGGCGACGGTATTCGGGTAAAGGTGGACAACTCTTACTGCGTTCACGCCAAATACTGCTTCAACAAAGCCAGTGGCATCCGCAAGCTTATTCCCGAAAGCGCTGGAGCAAACGCGAAAAGTCAAATCATGGTGATGGTCGATCGGTGCCCATCTGGTACATTCGTTTACGAACTTCCAATTGATGGTGAGATGACCGAAGTTGAGGCAGAATTGCCGAAGGAAGTGGCGGCTATTTCCCAGGATGAACACTCGAACACGGCCGGACCGCTTCGGGTTTCAGGCGGAATTCCAATTATGAAGCCGGACGGCACGTTTCTTGAGACTAGAAACAGGGTAACCTTGTGTCGTTGCGGTCAATCGAAGAACAAACCATTTTGCGACGGCACACATGCGAGCGTCGACTTCAAAGATTGATGGGCGCGCGCGTTCGGTGACTTCGGCAGGCTCTGTTTGTTGAGTTCAATGTCGATCGAAAAGGACTGACCTTCTGGTGCTATCGAAATGCGAACGGACGCCGTCCAAGCCGCGCAATCCATCCAAGAGGACGGGCCAGTATGGAGAACATTTCGACATAGCAAAGAAATATCCCGTTTCGGTAAAATGATAGGGTTTCCAACTCGTTCGCACTTTTCCCATATTGAGCGGCAAAATATTCAATTAACTCATCACTGTCAGTCATGAACGTTCCGGGCGCCACCTCTACCGTCGGAAATTGCGCTTTCCTACCGGACCGATGCTCGATCTGTGATTTGATTTCCTCAAAATCCTTGCTCCCGGGATTCATGGGCACAAAGTGAAATTTTTCTGCCAGTTCCGCCTCAACAACAAATAGACGAAATTTGAATGAGTATGGACAATTTGTGCGAACCCATGCCGTGGGTACAAATTCTGTCATTTCAATTTGCTCCTCAATTTCGAATCCTGGTCTGGTCCGAGTCCATCTTGGATTACCGAAGACCTTGGGATGTTGCGTTTAATAGCCGGTTTTTGACTTCAGAGACTATATGGTCCAGGGACTCTGATCCTTTTGGGTAGAAAGCCTCAGCCCATCCTTCGAGTCTTGTTCTATCTTCGTCTGTCAGCGTTTTCGCGGATAGAACAATGATAGGCACATGACTCCAATCTTCGTTTCGCCGAAACCTCTCTGCAAACTCAAAGCCATCCATTTCCGGCATCATCAGATCCAGCAACAATAGGGAAGGTCGAAAACTCTTCAACTTGTCTAAGGCCACGCGCCCATTCTCGGCTTCCTGAACCTTGAAGCCCGCGCTCACCAATGTTCGGCAAAGTAGACTCCTTGTATCACTGTCATCTTCAACCACCATGACCATAGGGTCGTCGTCCGAGCCGATCAACGATTGAACGACGCTGACAAGTTTTTCTCTTTCAATGGGTTTGGTCAGATACTCAGAGGCACCAAGTGAAAAACCGAGCTGTTTGTTTTCGATAATTGACACCATCACGACCGGAATATTCGCAGTATCGGGGTCGGATTTAAGCTCTTCTAAAACTGACCATCCGTCGGCTTTGGGCATCATCACATCCAGTGTAATGACATTGGGCCTTTCCTTCCGCGCCACTTCGATCCCAGCCAGACCGTTATCAGCCTCGATTGTGCGCAATCCAGCAGCGGCAAAATTCCTATGGAGTAATTCACGCACATTTGGATCGTCATCTATGACCAGAACCACCGGAGCGTCTTTCGAAACTTGAATTTCCGCCCTATCGATTTCTTCCTTTTTTTGCAGGAGCGAGGAGTCGGAGAGAACGACCATTTTGAAAGTCGAGCCAACTCCCGGCGTACTTTCAACAAGAAGATCTCCGCCCATCATGCGGCAGAACTCTCGCGTGATTGTCAGTCCCAAGCCGGTTCCTCCATAGTTGCGTGAGGTTGATGCATCAGCCTGTGTGAACGGATCGAAAATCCGTTCCATTTGCTCCTCATTCATACCAATGCCCTCATCTTTCACGGAAAACTCTACCAGCCCACTCTCTTTTCCCCGACCTAGGGTGACTTTGATCAAACCATTTTCAGTGAATTTTGCTGCGTTGGACAACAGGTTGAACAACCCCTGCCTGATCTTGGTCAAATCGCCATTAATCGACTTAATGCCATTGATATTTACAATTTCTAGACGGTTTGAATTTTTGTCGATCAAGGGCGCAATCGTATTGGATATATCGGTGATCAATTCCTCGACATTGAACTCTTCTATATAAAGTTCGAGTTTTCCGACCTCAATCTTTGACAGGTCAAGAATGTCGTTGATTAGGCCCAACAGATGCTGACCGGCTCGCTGGACCTTGGTGAGGTCAGGGATGTATTCATCATTACCATCGTCAGCAACGTCATCAATCAAAAGCTCAGAATATCCGATGATTGCGTTGAGCGGCGTCCTAAGTTCATGACTCATATTCGCTAGGAACTGTGACTTAGCAGAGTTGGCCTCGACCGCTTCGTCACGCGCCACAGCCAACTCCTGGACAAGTTTGTCTAACTCTTCCTCGTGCAGTTTCGCATCCGTAATGTCGGTGAATACTGATACGATCCCGCCTTCTTTGGTGGGAAATCCCTCAGAGCGCAGCCAGCGACCATCTGGTTGTTGATCAACCGAATTCCGTACCTTTTGAGTGCGCCGGGCTTCAAGCACCTTTTCTACCCAATCGTCTAGATCTTTCTGGGACTCAAAGTCTCGTGTTGAGTTTCGCGATTGACGCAGAATGTCTTCGAACTTCACACCTACATTGAAGACGTCCTTGCCTTGGAACGATGCCCTGAACATGTCTGCAACGCGTCGATTTAGCAGCACAACGCGATCGTCTTTGTCATATAGTACAAATCCCTGTCCCATTGACTCGACAGCGTCGGTCAAGCGCGAATGCGCTACCTCGGCTTTGTCAGCAAGTTGGGCAAGCTTGGCTTCGGTTTTTTTGGATTCTGTCATGTCACTGAAAACAGAAACTGTTCCACCGTCGCTTGTTCGAAAACCCTCTGTTTTCAACCAGCGGCCGTCAGGCATTTTCCCCAATGACTGTCTGACATCTTTGTTGCGCCATTCTTCCAGCACAACTTTCAACCATTTTTTTCGCTCGCGGAGAGTGTGCTCTGGATGCAGTTGATCGGCGGAGGCGCGAAGGATCGTTTCGAACTTCATGCCAGCCTTAAAATTTATTGTTGGGGCATATCCGCCAGCAATATTTTCATATTGGCTGTTCCAAAGAACCAGACGTTCTTCATTGTCAAACAAACTGACAGCTTGCCCCATAGCCTCAATCGCATCCACCAATCGATTGTGGGCCAGCTCCGACTCGTCGGCAAATTTAGCAAGCTGTTCCTCGTGGGCCTTCGTCTCGGTGATGTCCGTAAACACCGAGACGGTTCCACCATCGCTGGTATCAAACCCCTCTGAGCGATACCATTTTCCGTCCGGCATCCTGTCTGTTGAGTTTCGGACCTTGTTTTCTCGTCTGATCTTTAAGACGTTCTTGACCCACTCTTCCTGTTCTTTGGGCGATAGGTCAGAATGCATTTGGCTTGCCGAAAGGCGCAAGCCGACTTCAAACGGATTGCCAATTTTAGGCGCAATACCGCCAGTAAATGACTTGAAAACTTCCTCGTACCTTTTGTTGAAGAGCACGGTCATATCGTCTTTATCGAACAAACAGATCGCTTGTCCCATCGCCTCAATTGCATCCATCATCCGGGCGTGCGACTTGGCGGCCTCTTCCTGGGATCGCGCAACTTTTTCTTCCGCTTGGTTTCTTTGCGCAACCGATCCCAAAAGTGAGCCGACATGACCAAGTGTTTTAATTGTGTCGACATTGGCTTCTTGTGGCTCTTTAGAAAAAAACTCCAAGACCCCGACAACTTGATCGTGCAGCACGATGGGGAAGCCCATAACCGAATTTAGGCCTGCAAGCTGCGCGAATTCAGTCCTTCGCATGCCGGCTTCTCTTGTCAGGTCCTCTATCCAAACCGGCTGTCCGGTTTGCACAACCTTGCCAGGCAAACCATCTTCCGCGCCAAAGCGCAGTTTTTCGGTGGCTTTTCGCAGTGCAGCCGCACTTTTGGTTCTCTCGATATGCCAGATACCGGACGGAACGATCAGGTTTTCACCCATTTCGTGCCGAACTACGTATGCGTGACCGACAGACCAGCCGGTGTAGAGGCAGATTTCGTTGAGTGCCGCTTGAAGCGCTGCCTCGAAACTTTCTGCCAAATTAACCTGCAAAACAACATTCTGCAAAAGTCGCACCGATGCCGTGCGTTCAGCTACCCGCATTTCCAATCGATCGTTGGCTGCTTCTAAATCACGCTTTGCACTTCGCTCTGCGGTCGTTTCCCGGCCGTAAACGTTGATGTAGCCCTTTCCCTTGATCCACGCGAAACTAAAGTGGAAAACGCTGCCATCTTCTGGATCGAAATCAGCGGATGCGTTTTCCCGAGTTCTCGCAACGTTTGCGGCAACGCCCGCAAGTTCTGGCGTCAACCGTTCGGGAGTGCCTTTGATGACCAACCCCGGCATCTCTCTGGCAGCAGGGTTCGCAACCAAGATTTCTCCATCAGTTGAAACGCGCATAACTGGATTCGGATTTTCCTCTGGAAACTTAGCATAATCAAGCATTTGGCGCATGTTTTCTCTGATTTTAGTCACGTCTCGCCCGTAGACGTTGGCATAGCCTTCATTAGTAAAAGGATCGAAAAACAGGTTCAGAATTTTGTCGCCGGAGTTAAAATCCGCAAACGCGCTCTGGTTATTGCGGATTGCCTCGGCCGCCATCCTTGCCGGTTTTGACGTCAGTTTCTTGTTGTCTTTTGTCAGAAGGCCGACGGCTTCCCTTGCGGCGGTGTTTGGTAAGTAGACTTTCGCGTCCTTCCCCACCCTAAAAATGGGGAATGGGCACTCGTCCAATAGGATTCCTGACAACTCCGCGTTTGCGGTAGCGGGTTTTTTTGATGGTTTTTCTTTTCCAGCCATAATGTCACCCCAAATTGGACCTATAGATCAGTCGCTGTGGCAAACTCCCATGGAATTAACCCATAAACGGTGCAAAACATTCGTAGAACTTACGAGCAAGAAGTTGCCACCTCATTGCAGTTTGACGATGAAACTGGCGCAAAGCAAGAAGCGGGCAGAAACCACTTTCTGATGGTATCATCACTTGAGAGTGAATGTTGCTTTAAGAGTTCTCTTCTCCTCAAGGACGGGAAACGGCTTGGGATTGAAATCACGGTCCTGAAAATTATTGGGGCATAGGCCGGTATGTCGACGGGCAAAATGCCGTCCTCCGAGAACTTCGTAATTGTTCCCGAGTTCGTTGTTGGGGTAACCGGAAATCGTTATTTGTTAGATGATGGCGCCGCTGTCTGACGTCAGTGCTGTCTTCGCGGTCAAATCTGCTGGGGAATTGCTTGAACGGGTCGCCTTTTGTCATGGATCGACACTGCGAAACCGCCTTGCATGCCTCAAGCCAACTTGTTTTGCTGCTGCCCAAGCAGCAGCTTTTCAATCATTTTTCGCAAGTGCATTTCGGCCATCACTTCAAATTGTTCACGGTCATCAAAGTTGTGAAATGCTCCGATGAAGGATCCATCGTCGGCGATCAACCACCTTTCGATATAATCTTTAAGCCGATTTATCTGATCCAAACGTTCGAGTACCGCAGAACTGTCCGACAAGGAAATCACAGGGGCACCTGTTTTCCGGTACAAAAGCATTTCGGGTTTTCCATTTTCTTTGTAACCCAACAACGCATCTTCAAACTCAAAAGCAGTTCCTGAATCGTATTTGGTCCCGTCTGGCCTTAGAATACTTTCCGGAAGTGGTGATCCTATTCTTGACCACAGTATACCTATATATATGTCGGTTTCTCTTGGAGGATGAATTTGGGCTTGGAAGGTATCAGAAGCCAACAGTGGTTCCTCTTCCCACAGGATCGGGATCAAGTATGCCTGCCCGGTGAACTCTTCGTTCAACCGTGAAATTACGGCTTTCAATACCCGCCGTTCCGGTATCACATCCCCGGGTGAAGAAATGAAAATTCGGAACTTTTTCGAAATATTTTGCCTAAGGCGTACTTTTTCCAGACAGGCGCTGATGCGGGCAGCCAGAAGGACAGGATTGAACGGTTTGAAGATGTAATCCTCTGCCCCGCTCAAGACACATTGCACCATCGTATTCATGTCGTCAGCGGCAGTCAGCATTATGACAGGAACAGTTCGGAGCCGCGGGCTTGCCTGAAGGATTTCCAACGTTTCAAGTCCGGACAAGCCCGGCATCATCAGATCTAACAGCACAAGATCGAACCGCTTTCCCCCCAAAAGCTCAATCGCTTCCTCACCGGACGACACAGATGTCGTCGTGTACCCATTGCGGACCAGTCGCCTCTTGAGCATTTCTCTGTTTGTTGGGTCATCATCGACCACAAGAATATCACCTCCTGCCCCCAAAGAGGTTTGATCAACTTCTGTGTCCGTTTTCTTCTTATCTTTGAGCGTAATCGTGGGGGCCTGCTTGGCTGGTGCTTTCACGTCTTCCCATTGGTCCAACCGTATTTTCTCAACCAGAGAAACAATCGCTTTTTCCGCCGTGATGATCTTGTCCAGATCCGCGACCATATCCGGATCGTCATCTACGAAATCTTCGCGCAGCATTTCGGCATATCCTGATATATGGTTGAGCTGCCCTCGGATCTGAAATTGTGCATCAGCAATGGAAATTTGATCG
>NZ_CALJXO010000249.1:0-8067 GCF_937988555.1 uncultured Boseongicola sp.
AGTCACTGCCTGGTTCCAAAACCGAAACAACGCACAGACAAAAACCAAATGGCACTTCACTACTGAGGATGCCAGAACAAAGCTCCTGCACCTATACCCGCAAATTGACTGAATCACGGGACTAGACGAAATAGCATGACGGCTGGTTCAATGGCCTGCTACCTAGTTGGCAGCAAAATCAACGTATCCCCTGCGGGTCTGTGGATGTCTTGCAAAGTTCGTTATTGTTCGCACATTTTGAGCAAAGCCGACATTTGACCATTTCGCAGAATTGGTCAAAATGGGCTCCGAAGCCGCCGTTCGCTGCAGTCTGCCTGAACGGCCGCTATGCGGAGATTGTGTAAAATCTCTATTAGGTTTTCGAGTGGCCCAATGAACGAGTGCTGTCATGCGGGTTCTTCACTCCAGAAATTAACGCGTCCGAAGAGCGATGATGATCCCCGCCAATGCAATGAAAACAATGCCTAGCACCTGCCAGCCCCCAACCGGCTGACCGAACGCGAGCCATGCAAAGAATGGGCCAAAGATCATTACAGAATACTCGAAAACCGAGACATAGGACGGCTCACCTAACTGGTAAGCCTTGATGATCATGAACACACCACAAACCGATCCGATCGCCTGCAGCAGGATTAGCGGCAGAGCATCCCACATGGGCCATACCCATGGCCGGGTAACGAACTGCGCTTCTTCTCCCGGCTGCCACATCGGCCAGATCATCAATGTTGCAGTACCCACGGCGCCCATAATGCCCAACGTGATCCACATCCCGGCCAGCAGCGACACGGTGCTCTCACCGGCGCACAGACTGCGCGTGGCGATTGCGCTCAGCGCATAGAAGAACCCCGCGCAGACAGGGATCAATACTTTCAGGTCGAAATTTGAAGGATTCGGTTGCAGCACAAGAATGATCCCAAAGAACCCGACCGCGACCGCAAGGATACGCCAGAGGCCAATTCGCTGTCCCATCAAACCTGCCGAAATCAGCAGAATGAAGACCGGCGATGTGAAAAGCCCAGCCAACGCCTGCGCAATCGGCATCGTCGCCAGCGCCGAGAAGTAGAACAGCATCGAGATGCCCACCAGCAGGCTGCGCAGCGCCACAGCCCAAAACTGGATCGGCATTAACCCGCCAAGGCCAAGTAACGGGAGAACGGCCACCATCGGCCAGGCAATCGAAGCCCGCATTAGGTGGAACTGCCATAACCCAACATGGCGCGACAACGGCGCGATGAAGTTGTCGATTACGCCGATGATGGCCATCGCGCAAATCATGAAGGCTGCCGCAAGAAGTGGACGGTCAGGTGGCATCACAGACATACTCTCTCCAATGGCGAACGCTCGTCCCGATTTATGTCTTCATCGCGGTCCTGGCGTCGATCCAAGAGAGAAGATCAATACGCTGGATGCAAGATCAAAGCTGATTGCCTAATACACCCTTTGCGACGGATGCTGTGCTCAAAACAGACGACGGCTCTGGGCTCAGAGCCGTCATTCCCGCGGCGTGCACCAATGACCGCTATGCGGTGCGGACATCGCGAGTTGCCTTTCCGCCGCCGTTCATCTTAACGGGTACAAAGACTTTCGCACCTTATAGCTTGTGCAACGAAGCGCAGCATTTCTCAGCTCAGGGCTTGATCACCAATTTGCCCTTTACTTGTCCAAAGCCGGTGCGGCGCAGCGCTTCGGGAACCGAAGACAATGGCATGACGGCTTCTAGATGAGGTGAAATCTCTTCATCTACAGCTGCTCGCCCAACGCGCTCCGTCAATTCCCGGCCACTTGGCACCAAAAATATCCCAATGGATTTCCTTTGAACCCGAAAACGCAGACCTCCGATAACCAAGGAAAGTAGAACGCTCACTCCGCCACCCAATGCACGGTAGACACCTTTTTCCGAAAGACTCGCCGCTATCCGGGAGGGGCTGCGCGTTGCCACCATATCGAGGATACGGTCCCATTTCTTCCCCAAGCTGGCGAAATCCTGCTGACGATAGTCCAAAATCTCATCCGCACCCAGCGACTTGAGCCATTCCGTTTTGCCAGCGTTATCCATAGCAGTAACATGAGCGCCTGCAGCCTTCGCCAGTTGCAGGGCCATTGTTCCTGATCCACCTCCAGCGCCATTAATCAGCAACCTGTCGCCCGGTCGCAAGCCTTCAGTTCCCGCGACGGCGATGCCTCCGGCTTGAGGCAAACAGGCCGCAATTTCATCAGAAAGAACCTCCGGTACGTGGGTCACATCAGCAGCTGGAACGCAAGCATACTCGGCGACCCCCCCCGGGTCATAACGAAGTCGCCCATAACTCTATCGCCAATATTAAAATCTGAAATATCCGGTCCAAGCTTGGCGATTACACCCACGATGTCCGATCCCAACACCGCTTGTTTTGGACGCGTGAAGCCACCCACAAGCCGCGCGTATAACGGGGAACCAACCAGGTGTTCCCAGTCGGATAAGTTCACAGCGCAGGCAAGCACCTTGACCCTAATCTGGGATCTTCGAGGTTCCGGGATCGGAATATCGGCAAGACAAAGATGCTCCGGACCGCCATATCGATCCTGAACCACAGCTCTCATTAGAAGCACTCAAGAATTTGGCGCGACCCTGAACTATCATAGCTCTTCACCTCCCAGAAAGCGCGGCGCATCGCCTCGCTGGAATGGCAGTTAAACCCGCACAACGCGAGGACATGAACACGACAGTGCATTCGCTATTTCCTACTCGGATTGTCTGTCAGCAAGTTGATCATCGTCGCGCCGACGATCCATATTGCTAACATGAGGAAGGTCGCCACAGCTGGTGAATACAGATGGCCAACATAGCCACCAAGCCCGACGACCAATCCGATGGCGCCGTTCATTCCTTGCAGTTCCTTTCGTTTTGATTTCAGCCTCATCGACTTGGCCCTCTCACATACAAATACTTTAGGGACCAATTAAGAGCGACTCGTTGATCCTTATCAAATTCACCCGTCGAAATTCCGCCTTGTCCGCAACTCGGTCATAGGCTCATCGAAATTAAATGTAGCTACAACGAACGGTCACTTTTCTGGCTGCGTTGCAGCGTAGCTCTTGGATCGATTGGGGCTGTCGATTTGCTGCACAAGAAAAGGACGCGATTTCAGTCCGGCCGCTCTGGGCCGTTCATGTTGGTCGCGGCGAGATCGTTTGGCAGGATCGCTGCGATGCGGCTAACGGCAGCAAGGAGCCCGTAGCGAACCTTGCAGGAGGAGCGTCGAATGGCTGCAATGTCCGGCGTTCCGCACGTCGGGTGCTCAAACCTTGCGCTAGACCCGATGATAAAACTAGTATCGCTCTAAACCCAATGCTCACAGTCGCTGCATAAAGAGAGAGCAACACCATGCTAGAATTTCTGAAGATTATTCATTTCTTGAGTTTTTCGGTTGCAATCGGTGCAGGAGTTTCAAATCTCACTCTTGGCGCACGGCTTGCTAACTTTCCACCTGATGCCATGCCTACTTTAGGTGAATTTCGTCTCTTCCTAGGAAAGCTTTCTACAATTGGCCTCGTCTTGCTATGGCTAACCGGGCTATCGATGATTGCGGCGACGAGCGGGACTAATGCTCTAAGTAGCCCAGCGTTTCTCTTGAAACTTGCCGCAGTTATCGTGCTTACCGTGTTTTCGATCATGGCGAATATGACCGTTGCTCAGGCAAAAAAGGCGGGAACCGCACCAGATGCAATTAGAATGAAACGCTTGGGATTGGGATCGCAGGCGATGGCGGTCTTAGCTTTGATTTTCGCAGTCGCTGCGTTTGTTTGATTACATCACCGGACTAATGAAAACGACAATTCTGCGCGCGCCTGCTGTGCCCGCAGAGCAGTCATTGGTGCTTTGTCTGACGTCAGCACTTGTGGAACAGAATTGAGGATTTGAACAACGGAGGATTTCTGGTTCATCGTAACCGTCAAGGAGTGAAGATGAACAAGAAATCGGGAACCCTGCCAGAATGATTCAGATCGTCCGTATGCCTGCCTGAAACCCTTGTTCAGGTTGGACTATCTGGGGTAAGATTCAGACGATCCCTTGGACACAACTAGTGATTTGTGGGCGTTGTCACATTAACTTTTCTAAGTCGAAATATCGAAGTTTCTGAAAATACGTTTTACTGGATTTCAACGACTTACAAGATTTCAAGTCCCATCAAGAAGACGAAATCTGCCGATAACTGAGTTAATGTGACAACACCAGCGCGATGCAGAGAAGCTGGATCCGAATGCGGCGGACGGGTTCAAGGGTGGTGCCAACACGTTTTTCAACAAAGGCACTAATGGGCGGTGGCGAAGCGTTCTGACCTTAGATGATCTTGAGTTGTATGACGATGCTGCGGCACGTGAGTTGACAGAAGATTGCCACCAATGGCTGGAAAACGGGCGACTGAATTCTTAGGCAAAAGTCTCAGGCTGGGCCTCCCCAACGGGATGTAAACCTTATCTGAGATTTCCTTTGTGCCCCCAAACTGTCGCTGGCCGCGCCGAAGGCCAATGCCGGCTCCGGACGATAAGCGCCAGTTGACCGCAATCGAGCCAAGGTCCCCTTTGTCCGGAGGCTGTGTGAAAACTATCGAGAGCTTTCACAAATGCCAAAAATTGCCAGATTTAGGCACGCTCTCGTCGAGCTGAACCATCAAATTAGCAACTCCCGAAAACGAGCGGCGCGAAATCATGAAAATTCCGAGTTTTCACACAGCCTCTCCGCAAAGCGGCCATTGATGATGGGCGCCGCGAACGGCGGCTTTAACCCAAGTGGGCGTTGGCAGGCTTCGAGAATGAGATACGTCGCCGGAGCACTGAAGGTGCGGGCGGTTGGCGCGGGCCTATGTGCTCATGACCGCCTCAAGGCCCACGCGGAGGCTCATTTCGCGTTCTGCAGCACAGTCCAACCGAATGCGAGCACGCCTAGAAGCACCAAGAACTCTGATATTGGTGCAAGCGGCACCATTGCGGCTTCGGTGATAATCTTCGCGAGCATTAAGAATAGCATCAGGTTTACCATAATGGCACCGACGAAGTGCAGCCAGAAATGTGCACTTGCGAGACGGCCCTCGGCCATTGCGGGATAGGCCTTATAGGTCAGCGCGAAGACCGCTGAGAGCACAAAGCCAAGCAGGTTGATATGTGCATGGCTCAACGCCAGAGAATGATCTCCCGATCCGCCCATGTACATTCCGATCACGATGCCCACGACCAGAAAGGCTGAACCAAGTAACATAAAGTTTCGAGATACGTTCATATGACTGTCCCTTTTGTTTTCTTCCTGCCCCAGCATATCACGAAAGCGTGATCGGATAAACCGCGGCTCATAGGGAATAGAGATCGTACCGATTTTGCGCTAAAGATCACGGCTTGCTTTCAGAATTGGTTAAGCTGGTCATATAGATCCTTGCATCCTCTTCGCTGACAACCCGACTGACGTGTCCGCGACCGGCGACATCGGTGCTACGCCAAACTTCGCCAGGCGAAAACCTTCTAACCTGCCCATCACCAGCCTCAATCTCAACGCTGCCCTGAAGCAGAATAGCGAACCCATCACCCGGAGAGTTGTGCCAACCGCTATCCCACCCTGAAGGCACAGAAACAAAGCCAGCGTCAGATGATAGAAAATCAGACTTCAAGACTGGATTTGATTTGGACGCAAAGTCGCTTGGAGAGAAAGAAACCTCTACATCCCGAAAATGGGACACTCCATTTGGATCACTGTAGATTTTCACATAATTCATTTGGGATGCACCGTTTAGGACTTAGCATAACAGGCGTGACAATCTTTTCTGTCTGATTTCACAGACTATTCGGTTTGCGGGCTTCTGTCGAATTTTTGGCACTATCAGGAACGTCCCAAAGGGCAGCTTTGTCCCGCATATGAGACATCGGGCACTGGCGCAGCGAACGGCCGGATTGGAATCTGGCTATTTGGCGCTCAGTGAACGGCCGGTTCGGGGAATTTGCGCTGCGCTGCCGCAGAGCCCGTGCGTCAGGGCCGTGTGCAGAGGCCATGATCTACGCTGCAATCGCATCAGGCCGGTTTGTCCCGCAGAGCAGTCACTGGTGCAGTCCGCAGCGAACGGCTGCTTCGAGCCCAAACGTCCCAAAACGCTATGGTATAGCGAATGGCTGCATTGTTCAGCGAAAAGGAAGGCCAAAACGATCGCTTAGCCGGGCTACACGAGCGAGCGCTCCATGAAATAGACTTTGTCCCGCCAAGCATCCGGGAAGCCTTGGGGGTGCGCTATATCAACGAAACCAGCGTTCCTGTACATTGCGCGCGCATGTGTCAAGAACGTCGCCGACGAGAAAAAACTCGCGTGTATCCGTCGGCTACCATCTGCTCGAACATGCTTTCCAGCAGCTTTTGACCAAGCCCATTGCCCCGGCCCTCTACGCTCACGAACATGCGATTGAATTCAGCCACACCCGGA
Source organism: uncultured Boseongicola sp. (assembly GCF_937988555.1). Classification (NCBI taxonomy): domain Bacteria; kingdom Pseudomonadati; phylum Pseudomonadota; class Alphaproteobacteria; order Rhodobacterales; family Paracoccaceae; genus Boseongicola; species uncultured Boseongicola sp. The sequence goes on from NZ_CALJXO010000249.1 coordinate 6,441, forward strand.
CTTGCCTCGTTGTACATCACACATCCGGCAGGAGTTCCGTTGACAGAGGCAACAAGGATGCCGCCACCCGGCCGCTTGTGCCGTTCAGGCAGGTCTTCGAGGATCGCTTGGAACTTTTCGCGATCCATCGGATGTTCGACCCCAGTCAACCAATCGGGATCAGCCTTAGTCGGCCAATCGCTGGGGTAGTTTTCCCAGTGCCAGTCCAACCATTCTTGGCAGAGTTTACGCGCCGCTTCGACATCTGCATCATCGCGGGCCAACCGCACGAGAATTGCTGTCATTTCTCAGGCCTTTTCACGAAGTGTACGACGAGGCGTACGATCACAAAAGAAATGTGTCAATTGAGCGCACTACGGAAGCGGACATTCGTTCGCTCAGAACTAACGGCGGTAAAGTCTGGAGGCTGTGTGAAAACTATCGAGAGCTTTTACAAATGCCAAAAATTGCCAGATTTGGGCGCGCTGTGGTCGAGCTGAGCCATCAAATTGGCAACTCCCGAAAACGAGCAGAGTGAAATCATGAAGAATCCCGAATTTTCACACAGCCGCTCCACATGGCAGACATTCGTGCGCGTAGCCGCGAACCCCAGCCCAAAGCCAATTACACTTGCGGTCGCATAAGAAACCAAAACTGTCTTGATCCAATTATGCGTTCCAGCACAAAGTCGGTGAGCGATAAGGCCAATTTAAGCGTTGGTTTCTACTTTTCGAGAAGGGCGCGAAATGTACGTTGTAATGACGAGAGTAAAACTCAAGTCTGGTACTCACAAGGCTTGCGCGAAATTGTTCGAAGAAACCAATCCTAACCTTATGGCTAATGAATCGGATTGGTTGGGCGCGAGGATGATATTTGACCGCGACACAGAGGTGGTTACCGTCTTGGCCACATGGAGGAATGTAGAATCCTATACGCGGATGAGCGGCAGCTAAGGGCTGGCAGCAGACCTTTTGGTAGGAATGTCGGTCGACTGCTTCGTGCTGCATAGCAGTCATTGGGGTTTTGTCAGAAGGATTTGAGTTGAGGCGGGCAGGGTGGTCTCTTAGCGTTCACTCATGACAAAATGCGACCCGTTTAAGTACTTTCACAGCAGCCCCTAGGTCATACGCCTGGCGGTTATGCTGTACGTGAGATTTCCACTATCGCTCCGGAATGTAGAGGACCTGCTGCACGAGCGCGGCATCGACATCAGCCACGAAACGGTTCGATATTGGTGGAACCGTTTCGGCCCAATGTTCGCCGCTGAAATCCGACGAAAACGGGTGCAGCAGATGCGGTCATATTCGAACTGGCAATGGCATCTGGACGAGGTTTTCGTGAAGATCAATGGGGAGCGGCACTACCTTTGGCGTGCCGTTGATCATGAGGGAGAGGTGCTGGAAAGCTTCGTCACGAAGACACGGGATCGTAAGGCGGCATTGAATTTTCTAAAGAAAACAATGCGCCGCCATGGATTGCCGAAAACCCTGGTGACGGACAAATTGCGATCTTATGGCGCTGCGATGAAAGTCGTCGGCGATGCCAACAAGCAGAAAACGGGCCGCTGGCTCAATAATCGGGCCGAGAATTCGCACCCGCTGCCTGACAGTGGTTTGCTTGCAAACCATGAAAAGGGGCCATTTCGACG
>NZ_CALJXO010000250.1:0-12492 GCF_937988555.1 uncultured Boseongicola sp.
GGCTTCAATACGCTGGCCGCGCAGGCCGAACAGGTTTTGGCCGAGGATCCATACTCCGGCGGTAATCCCCCCAATTTTTAATGGGGCTCAGCCGTAGAATTCAGGCGGCCATTTTCAGTTTCATGGCGGGTGTTATGCCGCCGATGCCCATGTTGGGTCGCTCATTGTTGTAAGTCCAGAGCCATTCAGTTGCTTGTTCCTGCGCCTCCTCGATAGTTTCAAAGATGTATTGTCCCAGCCATTCGCCGCGAACGGTGCGGTTGTATCGCTCGATATAGGCGTTCTGCTGCGGCTTTCCGGGCTGGATGTATTCGATCCGAGTGCCTTGTTTCTCAGCCCAGGCCATCAACTTGCCACTGACATATTCGGGGCCGTTGTCGACTCGAATAGCTTTTGGTTTTCCGCGCCACTCGATGATCTGGATTAGACTGCGCACAACGCGTTCGGCTGGCAGTGAAAAGTCCACTTCAATGCACAAACCCTCACGGTTGAAGTCATCCAGCACGTTCAGCGTCCTGACGGACCGGCCATCTGCAAGCTGATCCGCCATGAAGTCCATGGACCAAGTCTCGTTTGGCCTATCCGGCACAGCCAAGGGCTCCGGTTTGTCCCGCTTCAGTCGTTTCTTGAGTTTGATCCGCAGGTTCAGCTCCAGTTCGCAGTAGATCCGGTAGACCCGCTTGTGGTTCCAGCCATAGCCTTGCACGTTGCGCAGGTACAAAAAGCACAGCCCAAAGCCCCAGGTGCGCTTGTTCACCGTCAACCGTTCCAACCAATCGGCGATCTCCTCGTTCTCGTTGCTCAAGGCTGGGCTGTAGCGATAGCAAGTCTCACTGATTTGGAAGGTGCGGCAGGCTAGCGCGATACTGGTGCCCCGCTGCATGACTGCATTCATGGCCATCTCTCGTCTGCGAGACGGCCTTAAGACTTTTTTCCAAGGGCTTCCTTCAGCAGCTCATTCTGCATGCTCATCTCGGCGTACATCTTCCTCAGACGACGGTTCTGTTCTGCCATGTCCTTCATCTCTGCAATCAAAGAGGCGTCTATTACCCGGCAGGCGATCGCGCAGCAATCTGCCGAGAGGGCATGCCGCCAAATTTGGCGCGCCACTTGTAGAAACTTGCACTGCTCATCCCATGTTCCCGGCAAAGCTCCGAGACCGGCACACCGCCCTCCGCCTGTTTCAAAATGCTTATGATCTGTGCGTCGCTATATCGTGCTGTCTTCATCAAAAATCTCCTCAGATATCCTGCCGAGAAAATTCTACTTTTGACCACTAATTTTAGGGGGGATTACCCGGCCATCAATCATCACGAAGATCTCGTCCAAATGCCATTGTCCGTTGGAAACGGGCAACGCCGCCGCCATGCTGGCCTCAAGCCAAATCTCTTTGAGATCGCCCTTTTTTTGTCCTTAGGTTTTCAGCACGCGGTAGATGGCTGGGATCACAAGCACTGTCAAAAGCGTCGAAGACAAAAGACCGAAAAGGAGCGAAATTGCCAGTCCCTGAAAAATCGGATCCGACAAAATCACGACCGCCCCGATCATCGCCGCGATCGCCGTCAACAAGATTGGCTTGAAACGGATTGCGCCAGCCTCGATCAGGATCTCAACCGGGGTTTTGCCCTTCGGATCCGAGTGGCGGAGGAAATCGACCAGCAGGATCGAGTTGCGCACGATGATCCCGGCTAGGGCAATGAAGCCGATCATAGAGGTGGCCGAGAACGGTGCGCCAAACAGCCAATGGCCCGCTATAATTCCGAGGAAAGTCAGTGGTATCGGCGTCAGGATGACCAAAGGCAGCCGGAACGATCCGAACTGCGCGACGACAAGGATATAGATCCCCAGCAGCGCCACGGCGAAGGCTGCGCCCATATCGCGGAAGGTGACATAGGTTACCTCCCACTCGCCGTCCCACAAAAGCGTGGTCACGGATTCATCTTGCGGCTGGCCATATAAGCTGATCACCGGTTTGGTGTCCGGCGCCCAGTCCATAGCGTCCAATGCCTGACTCACGGCGATCATGCCGTAAAGTGGCGCCTCAAATGCGCCAGCCAATTCGGCCGTAACCATTTCCGCATCGCGTCCGTTGTGGCGAAAGATCGGGAATGAGGCACGCTCTTCGGTAACGCGGATCACGTCGCCCAACTCAACAACACCGCGCGCGCCGGGCAGGACATTCGCGGGGATTGGGGTAGACAGGAACCGTTCGTCCAGCACCCGGTCGCCTTTGGCGCGCGCAATGCGGATCGGGATCGGTTGGCGGCCGTCAGCGCGGTGCGAATAGCCCACGGTTCGCCCACCATTCAAGATTGCAAGCGTATCGAATACATCGCTTTCCTCGACGCTGAAGAACTCTAGATCGTCTGTGCTGATTGTGGCGCGCAAACGTCGTGGCTGGGTGCCGAAACTGTCATCGACGTCGACGATAAAAGGCACGGATTCAAACGCCGCGCGCACTTTCTTGGCCGCAGCCCGCCTTGTTTCGGCATCGGGACCGTACACCTCGGCCAGCAAGGTTGCTAGCACCGGGGGGCCGGGCGGAGGCTCGACCGTTTTGATACGGCTACCCTCAGGCAATTCCAATTCCGCCAGCCGGGTGCGAATTTCAAGCGCTATGTCATGGCTAGGCCGGTCACGCTCGGCCTTTGGCGACAGGGTGATCTGCACCTCCCCCAGTTGGGGTGCGGCGCGCAAGTAGTAGTGCCGCACCAGCCCATTGAAGTTGAAGGGGGCGGAGGTTCCGGCATGGGTCTGCACCGAGACGACCTCCGGAAGCTGCAACACCTCGCGCGCGACGTCTTGTGCCACCCGGTCCGTCGCCTCAACCGAAGCGCCTTCGGGCAGGTCGATGACCACAGACAGTTCGGATTTATTGTCAAAGGGTAGCAGTTTGACTGTCACATCCTCGGTGTAAAGAAGGCCAAGCGAGCCGAAAGACAAGGTCGCCGTAACCAACAAAAACGCCAGACTTCGGGTCTTGCTGGCCAGCAAAGGACGCGCCACCATGCCGTAAACCTGCCCCAGAATTCCGCCGGGATGGCCGCCATAGGTATCATCGTGGCCATGCGGCACCATCGGTGTGCGGCCAGCCACCTTTACCATCAGCCAAGGAGTGACAATCACGGCCACAAAGAAAGAAAAAATCATCGCTGCGCTGGCGTTCGCGGGGATCGGGCTCATGTAAGGCCCCATCAGCCCAGACACGAACAGCATCGGCAACAGAGCCGCGACGACGGTCAGCGTCGCCACGATGGTCGGGTTGCCAACCTCGGCGACCGCCTCAATCGCTCCGGTCAGTCGGCTGCGGTCATCGCTCATCCCCCAATGCCGCGCGATATTTTCGATTACTACGATTGCATCGTCGACCAGAATACCGATGGAGAAGATTAATGCGAAAAGCGAGACCCGATTAAGCGTATAGCCCATGATCCAAGCGGCGAAGAGCGTCAATAAGATTGTGACCGGGATCACAACCGCCACCACCACTGCCTCGCGCCAACCAATGGCCAGCCACACCAGTGCGACGATAGAAAGGGTGGCAAGGCCAAGGTGGAACAGCAGCTCATTAGCCTTTTCGTTCGCAGTTTCGCCGTAGTCTCGGGTGACAATGACGGCGACGGTGGCCGGGATCAGGCTACCCTCAAGTGCTTCGACCCGGTGGAGGATTGCCTCAGCCACGATAACCGCATTGGCCCCGGCGCGCTTGGCCACCGCCAGTGTTACAGCTGGCGTGCGGGTAGGCGCTCCATCTTCGTCTCGGCTCACATTGGCAACGATCACGTCGGCACTGTCCGACACGAAGCTTACCTGCGCCACATCGGCCACATATACAGGCCGCCCGTCGCGAGTGGTCAGAAGAAGGTTGGCGATTTGCGCTGGGGCCACCAGCGTTTCCCCTACCACCAGATCAATCTGATCACCTCCATCGCGCAGCTGACCCGTGTTTTGCGACCGGTTGGCATTGGCCACCTTGACTGCCAGTTGTTGCAAAGTGACACCGTAAAGCGCCAACCGTTCGGGGTCAGGAGCTACACGGATCAGTTCGGGCACTTCGCCGACCAGATAGGTCAACCCGACATCCTCAGTCTTAGCAACTTGGGTGCGCAATTCACGGGCGATGCGGGTCAGATCATTGGCCGTGATCCCTTCGACGCCTGGTTTTGGCGCCAGCGTCAACGACACAATCGCTACATCTTCAATACCGCGCCCGACGATTATTGGCTCGGGGATACCAACCGGAATACGGTCCATATTAGCCCGAATCTTGGCATGCACCCGCAGCACCGCCGCATCAGCCGAAGTACCAACCTGGAAGCGCACTGTGACCAGCGCATTATCGTCTCTGGTCGAGGAATAGACGTGTTCCACCCCGTCGATACCTTTGACGATACCTTCCAGAGGTTCGGTCACCAATTTGACTGCATCCTCGGCCCGCAGCCCCGGCGCCTGCACATGGATATCCACCAGCGGAACCGAAATCTGCGGTTCCTCTTCGCGCGGCAGGGATGTAAGTGCAACCAGCCCCATTGCCAGCGCCGCCAGAATGAACAAAGGCGTCAAGGACGAGGCAATGAACGCGCGTGTCAAGCGACCAGCGATACCAAGATCAACCGTTTCAGGGGCCTCACTCATGTGCGGTGACCACCCGGTCGCCGACCAAGAGGCCTGATAGAACTTCGATCATCGCCGCCCCATCAAGGGTCTGGCGCTGGCCCAGAACCACAGTGCGCAATACGGCACCTCTGGGGCTCGCAATCTCAACAAAATCGAGGCCAGTCCGGGTGATAACGGCGGTCTCTGGCACCATCAACGCGGTGCGGGTATCGATCGGAAGGCGGACCAGCACCCGCGCGTTTATAAAGCTTTCAGGCAGATCTGGCACCTCCACATCCGCAATCACCCGGCCGTTTTCGATCAGCGGATAGATCCGCGCCAGCGTGCCCTCCGACGGACCCGCGGCAGTTTCAATCTCGATCGCAGCGCCTTCCTGCAAAAAAGCGGCATGACGTTCAGGCACAGCGATGCGCAGAAATATCCCACCACCGCCGATGGTTGCCACGGCCTCACCGGGCAAGACCACCGCACCCGCCGCAACCGGCACAGCCAGTACACGGCCCGAAATCGGGGCCAGTACCGTGCCCTCAAGTCCCTGCTGCTCCACCACTTTCCGGTCAGCGCCGACTGCCGCGATCTGGCCCATCAGCACATCGACCTGGGTGCGTAGAGCGTCCAGCCTTTGCGCAGTTGTCACGCCGCGCGCCAGCAGATCTTCGCCGCGCGTAAGTTCGCCTTTAGCATTGTCTAGCTGGGCCGCCAGTGCCTGCAACTGCGCGTCAATTGCCGCAAGCTGATAGTTGATCTTTGCATCAACGACCTGCGCCACTACCTGCCCCGCAGTCACGACATCACCTTCAATGACCTCAAGCGATACAAGTGTGCCACCCAACCTGGCACGGGCTGGAATGCGGCTGCGCGCTTCGATCCGACCATAGACCGCCTTCCATTCCGTTACCGACACCTCAGCCAGCTGCAAATCTTCGGCTAACGACGCAAGCGGCAATGAAGCAGCCAAGGCGACTATGGCAATCAAGGTTCTCATAATCATTCCACTTCGTGCGCGGAGAGGGGGACAGGAGGAATCGCAGACCCGCGAAGTTGAGTCGGACGTTCGGAAGGTCAGAAGGCCGTACCGGGTTTGACACCTAGCCATTTGAAAGCGGTCGCCGCCGGGCAAAACCCGGTAAATGCGGACTGGATTTGGTTTACGCCCACGAAAACCGTCAGCCAGACAAAATAGGGCGAGACCCAAAGGGTCAGTGCCAGTGACAAAAGTACCATGAAGCCCGCGAAGGCCATTACCATACGGTCAAGTGACATGAGGTTATCCTTTCTCATCCCATCACGCTTTGGCAATGGGAAATTGTGGTTAGTGTTGCGGTCCGGAAGACCGTTGCGGCTTTCAAAAATTAGTATCAAGTTAGACTGTTTTTAGCTTATCGATCCCCAGTGCCTGCATCGCGAGCCGCTCATAGAACGGTTCAGATTTGCCGCTGCGGTTTTTGTAAAGGAAGTATTTTTCGAAGGCGATCTTGGCAAGTTGCACCCACTTTCCGGAAGACGACCAGTTCACATTCCGCGGTGGGGTTTGCGGTTGAGCAACAAAAGCGATGCCACTGTCGCCGAAATCCGCAAGGCAGACGGCGTTCCAAGTGGCGGTAGCACTAGGCGCAAGCCCCTTGGTTAATCGGCTAATATTATGTACAGTCGCAGTCACCATAGACTCGATCATGAACCCGGTTTTAGGCACGCCCACGGGCACTGGCGTTTTGCCCACCGGCGGGATCGCGACGCAGACCCCTATGGAAAACACCTCGGGAAAGGTCGGATTACGCTGGTGCTTGTCTGCCAGAGTAAAACCGCGCGGATTGGTCAGCCCTTCGATACCTCGTACAGCCTCGATACCTCGAAAATCTGGCAGCATCATGGTGAAAACCTGCGGCACCTCATGGGCCTTCAGAACCGATCCATCCTCAGCAATTTCCGAGACCAGAACCTTGTCGTTCTCAACTTTGCCAAGCCGCGCGTTGCAGATCCATTTAATTTGATTCTCGCGCATCTCGCCTTCCAAAAGCCCGTTGTTGTCGCCCACCCCGTCCAGCCCTAGATGTCCGATGTACGGCTCTGATGTCACAAAAGTCATAGGCACTTGGTCGCGCACTTTTGCATCTCGCAATGCCCTGTCTAGGATGAAGGCGAATTCGTAAGCCCGACCAAAACATGAGGCCCCGTGCGCCGCCCCGATCACAACTGGGCCCGGGTTCGCAATCAAAGCATCCACCGCCAGTTTCGCCTGTAGCGCATGATCGACAAGACAAATCGACTGGGTATGAGCAGCAGGGTCAAAGCCCTCAATCTCGTCCAAGGCAAGGCCGGGACCGGTCACGATCACCAGATAATCATAGCTGACCGAGTCGCCGCCAATCAACTCTATACGACGATCCGCTGGGTGCAAACGTTTGGCACCTTGGGGATACAAAGCAATACTGCGTTTCGCAAAGACCGCTTCCAGATCAACCTCTATCGCCGCCTTGTCACGCCATCCACCGCCAACCCATGGGTTTGACGGCACGAAATGGAAATGGTTGCCTTTTGTGACGACTGAAACCGAATGGTCCGCCCCGAGCGTGTCGCGCAATTCGTAGGCCGCGATTGTGCCGCCAAGTCCTGCGCCGAGGACTACAACATGTGCCATCTGGATCTCCTTGAGAATGCCTAGCTGAGCCAAAGCGAACCTCAGTTTTGCAGCCGCAGCATTACCGTTTGACGCGAGCTTACCAAACTCAATGGTCACGTCCTTGATATGGATCAGTACCGGCCCTCGCCATCTGCGCAGGAGGCGAAATCATTCCACTACGCATATTCAGAATGGCTATCAGACTTAGGCGTCTTGCTCCATGGAATCGCCAGTCACGCGCCAGAATTCGACGCCCACATCGAACTCGGCCGCGTAAAACACCGGTACTTCCGGTCCCGAAGGGTCGCCATCGACGCGCCCAACGTGCCGCGCGCAATCGAAAAGCCCGGCGCCTGCAATCCATCCCGTGCCTTGCTAACCACAAGCGCCGCGATGAATAGGCAAGCGCATTTTTACGCGCAAGGTTGAGATCGCTGACGAGAACGGCGACCTGTTCGCCGAAATAAAAGGTAGTATCCGGAAAGTGGACGTCGGTGACTGAAAAACGGATGAGCGGTTCTTAATGCCGATACCAACCACTGACGAACCAGTTGAGATCACGCGCGAGATTCCCGGAGATTTGGAAGCATGCGTGCGAGCGTGATGATCAATTAACAACCAGCGGTTTGAGTAACTGCAATTTATTTCAATGAAATTAGAAGGTGCCTACCTCAGCGCGGGCGCATTTTTTCACGCCGCACCTTTTAGACTTTATTGACCAAATTCAACCTACAGATGCTTTTGGCCAAAAACGCATTCTACTCAAATGCACAAATATCGGTTTTGTCCGGGCGGCTTCTCTCGCTGATCCCCTTTGAGGATGTTTCTAGAGACTTTGTGGTGCTGGAGGACCTCCCGCGGCAAAAAGGATATGTGCGTCCTCCAATTAGTGACCAGGCTTTTGCCCCTGAAGTTCATGAGAAATTGGGTCAAACCGCAAAAGCAGCAACGCTATTGGCAGCAGATCATTGCGGAAATGCAAAGTCCGCCGCTCAAAGCAGACCCTCGCTGCTGAAAGAGCCAAGTTCCTTTTAGCGGGCAATGTGGACATTTGTTCGGATCGGCCCATTGTCTGCTTATTTTCAAAGACGCTGTGCTCTGTGTCTTCTAGGCTGCAGCTATGAAGCCGAAAATACTAACGGTCCTCCCCGGATATTCGCGCAGCTTGCTCTTGCAGGACGCCTTGGCGGGCCTGACCGTTGCAATGGTGGCCCTGCCGCTCAGCCTCGCCATCGCCATCGCATCTGGCGCCGATCCCGCAAAGGGCCTCGTGACCGCCATCGTCGCAGGCTTCCTTATATCGCTTTTGGGCGGAAGTCGGGTGCAGGTCGGTGGGCCGACCGGGGCGTTCATTGTCGTCGTCTTTGGGGTGATCGGCGAGTGGTCTTGTCGCGGTTTAGTTCCGGTCTCTTTCGAGCAATGTTTGCAATGAAGGAGATATGGAATGGCAACGAGATACACAGACGAGTTTCGGCGTGATGCGGTGCGCATCGCGATTACGAGCGGCTTAACGCGGCCGCAGGTTTCATCAGATTTGGGCGTTGGTCTTTCGACGCTGAACAAGTGGGTACAGCAACATCAGCATGACGATCTAATGTCTGGTCCACACGAGGACGTCGAGAAAGAGAACACCCGCCTTCGCAAAGAAGTCCGTCTGCTTCGCGAGGAGAGGGAAGTGTTAAAAAAGGCCACCATCTTCTTTGCAGGCCAAAGCCGATGAGGTTCGCCTTTATCGATGCCTGGAAAGAAGAATGGCCGGTTGAGTTTCTGTGCCGCGTTATGCGGGTCACATCTCGCGGCTTTCGTGCGTGGAGGGTGCGCCCGATGAGCCGGCGTCAGCGTGATGATATGGTTATCCTAGCCCATATCCGTGAACAACATCGCCTGAGCCTGCAAAGCTATGGCCGACCCCGCATGACTGAGCAATTGCAGGATCTGGGTGTGAGCGTTGGGCATCGGCGCGTGGGCCGGTTAATGCGTGAGAACGCCATCAAGATCATCAGAACCCAGAAATACAAGGCCACGACAGACAGCAACCATGCGTTCAACATCGCGCCCAACCTGCTGGATCAGGACTTCTCTGCAGATGGCCCAAACCAAAAATGGGCTGGCGACATATCCTACATCTGGACCAGTGAGGGCTGGCTGTATCTGGCTGTCATCCTTGATCTGTACTCTCGCCGGGTCATCGGCTGGGCTGTCAGCAACCGCATGAAGCGGGACCTGACGATCCGGGCGTTGGACATGGCTGTGGCGCTGCGACAGCCGCCCGAAGGCTGCATTCACCATACCGATCGCGGGTCGCAGTATTGTTCAAACGAGTATCAACGACGCCTGTCAAAGCATGGGTTCAAGGTATCCATGAGCGGCAAAGGTAATTGTTACGACAATTCTATGGTTGAGACGTTCTTCAAATCCATCAAGGCTGAGCTGATCTGGCGCAACCGTTGGGACACACGCCGTCAGGCAGAAGGCGCGATCTTCCAGTATATCAATGGGTTCTACAATCCGCGCCGCCGCCACTCATCGCTAGGCGGCAAAAGCCCCTTGGCATTCGAGCGAAAGGCCGCATAAATGAGTTGAGAGACCGGAACGTTAGCGAAACAAGACCAGTCAAGCGGCAGGCCGGAGCGATGCCTGCTGCGGGTATCATCAATTGGGTAAGTGATTTGGCTGAAAAGCGAGCGCGAAAGCCCTTCATTCTGACCGAAGTCCATAAAGAAAACGGGTTGGGTACCAGCTCAAGTCGACGAGAATAGCTGACACAGATCAATGTGAAGGACACAATAATCTGCTTCCAATCTTGAGAGTTGGAGGGGAAGACTATGTACAGAAACATTCTTGTTGCGGTTGAACCGACCCATGCCGAAAAGCACGAAGAGGCTTTGAAACTGGCGTTGCATCTGGCGGAAGGCGTCAATTCGGAAGTCACCGCTTTAACGGTGATTGAACCTTTGCCGAATTATCTTGGCCCTAGCGAAACCAATCGCAAGAATGAAACTAGGGCCGGAGAAGCGGCGATGGCGGCATTGCGGAAGTTTGTCGGACCGCTTTCAGAAATCAAAACTTTAATCCTGCATGGGGCGGCTGGTCCCGAGATACTGAAATACGCCAAAGAGAAGCGCATCGACTGCATCGTGATTGCCTCGCACAAGCCTGGACTAAGCGACTATTTCCTCGGTTCGACAGCTGCACGTGTTGTACGGCACGCGTCCTGCAGTGTGCACGTTTTGAGATGAGTATAGATAATTTCGTCCCCTCACCGCGTGTCAAAATCTAACGAATTGAGACGACCGACGGTACTGCACCAACCCAGAAATCAGGCAGGAGGGCAGAATACCGCCGCGCTAAATGACCTTCAGAGTCCTTCGAAAGGAAACGATATGAGAAACCAGACCGTTCTTTTTGTTATGAACGAGGCGACCACGGACGGCGAGGCAAGACAAATAGCTGCCCATGCTGCAGGACAAAACAGTCGCTTGATTTGCCTAATCCTGTCGATGGTGCCGACCTACCCACTTAGCTCATTCGGCGTATTGCCATATGGAGGTGTGGACGTGGCCCCAGGATGGGCTGAAGAGATAGCACAGCAGCGGAAGATGCTGAGAAAGAGGTCCGAAGCAATACAGGCCATACTGGAAAGTGAGGGAACTTCTGGCGACGTCCACGCGGTATCTTGCGTGCCTTCAGATGTCCGGAGTGTCGTAGCAAGACGCGCTTTGGTCTGCGATGCTGCAACCGTATCGCAGAGCCTTCGCAATGACGACCCGGATGCATTCCACGCCGCCGTAAATGGCGTGCTTTTTGAATCCCCTATTCCACTTGTTCTGAACGGCCTGCCGCTCGATCAACCTGAGTGTGTCTTTCTTGCTTGGAACACTGAGCTTCCGGCATCCCGTGCAGCTCATGCCGCTTTGCCGATGTTGAAAGCCGCAAAGGAAGTCATAATCGGTAGCTTCGATCCGATTGCCACTGAACTTCAAGATGGTGAAGATCCCGGCGCCGATTTGGCAATATGGCTGAGCCATCAGGGCTGCACCGTTACTATTAACCAATATCCTAGCGGCGGCGAGGAGATTGGCGCGTGTATAAGACACCGGGCCACAGAGGTTGGAGCCGATCTGGTGGTTATGGGAGCTTTCGGTCGGTCGCGGCTGCAACAGTTTGTCTTTGGCGGCACGACGCGTTCAATGACGGAACAGACCGCCGTGAAGGTGCTCATGGCACACTAATAGCAACCGGCAGTGCTGTCGGGCGAATGCCAACAATCTCTACTGAACTGACGCGGTGGATGCCTTCCACCCAACGGCATCGATTGTGCCAAAGTGGTTTCATACGAACCAAAGAGAGGGAGCCATCCACCGTATCAGTTCACTACTAGGAAAGTGGCGCTGTCGCTCAGTCCGCGCCATTCAGCGAGAGTGGCGCTTAGATGGTGATTTTGATTTAAGTGATCGCAAGCGGCCGCATCCGGCAGCAATGCGCGGACAACCCTTTAAACAGGGAAGTTCTCCTCTTCCTCCTCGCCACTGTTTTCCTCCCCACCTCCTTCGAGCCAAGCTTCTGCAGCCTTGCTATCAGCAAGTGCAAAGCTCTTTATTACGAGTGACGGAATTACGGTGCCTTCGATCTCAGCCGCGGTTCGGATCCATGCGGTATCCGAGAGCACTGCGCATTTGTCGAAGTGGCTGGTCAAGCTGAACAGCTTTGGCATCCGATGGAATTCGACGGCCATAGCACCCAACGTCGGCATCTCGAAGTCGGAAATTCTATAGAGCATCTTACCTTGGGTGATGCCTTCGGATTTCTCGATAAGGTGATCGAGAGCTGCCCTCATTGCTTCTGCATCGAGGGCACCAGAAAGCTCGATATCTACACGGTTGGCAGATGGTTTCGAAACGCTCAGCATTTTCAGAATCCTTCTCTATATGTTGGAAAGCATGAGCGATTTGGAACCCGGTGATATTGATGCAAGTCAACATCCGCCCATCCAGTTGTGCAACCTTTCAAATGCAGGCGCTTTTTTCGGGTTCGTTTTCCCATTCATGGGGACTGTCCGATTGACCTCGACAAACACGGTCTGGGCAGCACGCAATTTGCGGTAAACTCTCACACCTAGTGCGTCGCGTCGCCATATTTGACAGCGTTTGAATTTTCTGAATCACTTCAAAAACACTTTTGGAGGTTTTTTGGATGGGCAAACGTGGACCCGCAGTGAAGTATGTTGTTCGGCTTAGTGCAGATGAGCGTGCGCA
>NZ_CALJXO010000251.1:0-5986 GCF_937988555.1 uncultured Boseongicola sp.
GGGCAAAGGGATAAATTCATCTTCCCCAACTATGCCTGGGAAACGACGTTCTTTCCAATCTTCAGCGTCTTGCTCAATACGCTCGCGACTGCTGGATACAAAATTCCAAAATATGTGGCGATCTTCTGGGAAAGGTTCGCCGCCCAATAACATCACCTGCAACGGCCCGTGCGCTTTGATGATGATCTCTGCGTGCGGCTGAAAGACCACAAGCTGATCTTTGCCAAATGAGCCTTCCTGTCCCACGATTTCAACTGACCCGCTGACCACATACATTGCCCGTTCAATATGCGCAGTATCGATTTTATACCGGGCTCCATCTACAAGAATTAGATCTGCATAAAGCGTCTCAGAAAACACATTGGTTGGGGACCTGTGTCCATTCAACGTACCGGCAAGAAGAGACATGCTGACGCCGTCTCCTTCGTCTTTCGGGACTTCGCTAGCGCTGATATGTTGAAATCCTGGGTCAGTCTCTTCTAATTCCTTGGGAAGAGCGAGCCACGTCTGAAATCCGAATGCCGTGCCACCGGTCTCTCGGAACTCTGGCCCGGTTCGCTCAGAATGCACGATGCCACGACCTTACGTCATCATATTAACTTCACCTGCTGCGATCTGTTGCACATACCCTTCGCTGTCGCGATGGACGATGTTCCCCTCAATCAGATAAGTCACAGTAGACAGTCCGATATGTGGATGTGGCCTAACATCAACACCGTCCCCAGCACGAATAACCGCGGGGCCAAAGCTGTCTAAAAAAATGAACGGGCCGACCATCTGTCGCTGGGGAGACGGCAAGGCGCGCCGAACTTCAAATCCGCCACCAAGGTCTTTGACAGACGGAAGTATCACTTGTTCTAGTTTTAGATTGCTAGACGCTTGGGTCATGGTAGTGCTCCCGCACTAAGAATGGCTTTTGTGTAACCAAGCTATAGTAAAATTGGACGTCCGCAATGACGGAAACTGAGCTCGTTTAGCGACACCAACGCAGTCAGGATCATAGTGCCTCAACGACAATTCAAGCGTTTGTCCTACACAGCGGAAATATCTTCTTGCCAGAACCGTCCAGCCTAAACGGCCGTAACCGGTCATATTGGTGAAGCTGACATTCGTTTCGTTGCGGTAACCAGTCAGTTTGAGCTCCTTGCTGCCGTTAGCCGCATCGCAGCGATCCTGCCAAACGATCTCGCCCCGACCAACATGAACGGCCCTTCGCCGACTTCGAAGGACAGCACAATAATCTGCGCGAAAGCATTCTGTGCCGGACATTCGTGCATGACACATTATCCTGGTCAACAAGACAGCTGGGTATTCCTCCTGCGGCGCATGGGACCGTAAATTTTCACGGAACCGCCTGCGGATTACACCTTGTGCTCGTCGCAGCAAGGCGATCTCTTGGCTGCATCTGGCATGCGGCCATAATGGCGGAACTGCACTTTGAACAAGCCCGATGCAGCAATCAGGATGTCCGCCGCGAGTACCGTGGCATTGCTGATCGCGTCGGCGCAGGCACCGTTGGGTTCCACGCTGATCGCCGTAGCACTCCCGTCCATCGGCATCGGCATAGGTGCGGATCTTGTTCTGATTACGGGATTGCTAGTCACCGGTTATCTGGTTGTAAACGTCGTTTTCCAAGGACCTGCGGGAAAGATAAGTGATCTTGTCGGGCACTCGCGTATACTGTGGGCTGGGATCTTTCTCTATGTCATCGGTGCGGCTTTCGGGCTTCTGGCGCAGGGCATCAGCCTGTTGTTCGTCTCACGTTGTGTTATGGCCGCTGCCGGGGCACTGGTCGTTCCCGCGACACTTGCCCTCTTGCGTCTTCATGTGCCGCCAGAGCGACGGGGTCGCATTTTTGGCCTATTCGGCGCGACCATGGGAATTGCCGCTGCGGGAGGCCCCGCGCTGGGTGGTGAGATTGTAAGCCTTTTCGGTTGGCGTTCAGTATTTCTGGCAAATCTGCCATTTCTTGCCGTCTCTGCCTTTCTGCTGCGGGCATATCCATTGCCCGAGAAAAACACCCCGATGCAGCGGTCACTTGGAAGACTGGCCAAGTCACTCGATTTCGTCGGAATAGGACTCTTGGCATTATCGCTGGCGCTCCTGATTGTGGCGAGCAAGCTTGATGGTGCCATTTTCGCGGCTCTGGTATTGTCCGCAGCCGTCGCAGGCGTGACTTTCGTCAGATGGGAGGCGAAAGCGACCGCGCCAGTGTTTGATCCGCGTCTGTTTTGCCTGCCTGCCTTTACCGCTGGAACGCTGATGATCGCGGCTCAGAACTTTGCGATGTACGGTTTGCTGTTCGAATTGCCCCAATTCTTCACAGTGTTCCGGGGGACGGAGCCGCGCGAGATTGGCTACATGCTGTTCTTGATGATGATAGGCATGGTGATCGCCGCACCTATTGGCGGGCAATTGACCGACCGAATTGGCGCGCGGCAAGCGGCACTTTTGGGAAGCCTGATACTGTTTTCAGGCGTGCTCCAGCTTTGGCAACTGGGATCATTCGAGACACCGAGGGACGCGATAGTGGCCCTGCTGATGTTCGGGTTCGGCATTGGCTTGTGCAACGCGCCCGCTCAGGCCGCGTCGATGGGCGCTGTTGAGCCCAGTCAGGCCGGAATGGCGGCCGGTGTGAGTTCAACAATGCGCTACCTCGGGGGCATTCTCAGTATCCTGGTTCTTGGCGCGGTTTTGGGAAGCGATGGTACCGTGAGCGTTGCGCGGCACGACGTCATGATCCGGCTGTTTACCGCTGCGATCGTACTCTCTGCAATCATGAGCCGCCGACTTCCGGGTGCCAGCATTTCCACCGTCAAATCCGCCTGAACCGGCATCCCGCATCGGGTCGATCAACAGGCCATTGAGATTCGGCGCGGCCCCCGCGACAAGCTGGACCCAGCAGCCGTATCAGCCTGTCAATGACAGACTATTCCAAAACGCCGACATCCGCTAAGTTCCCGCCAATGATTTTAAATGCATTCGATATTCAAACAGTACAGGAAAATCTGTGATGGACAGCCCAACAAAGCCCGCCCCGACAAGTTTCAAAGCACCCGGACCGGGCTCTTGGTCTATAGACGGCGCCCACTTTCCGCGCCCCGTATCTCGCTTTCAGGCCGAGATACATCCGCACGGTATCTCTGAGGGGTTCGTGGAGGGTGCGCGCCGCTATGGCTTGCTAATCGACACTTTGGAATACCGGTTCGTGAATGGGTTCGCCTACTCCATCGTTGTGCCAGCGCCCGAGGAAGAAATTCCCGCACGTTTCCAAGCCGCCGAGGAGGTCTTTGCAAAAAAGATCTGGCGAGAAGACCTCTCGCGCTGGGATAGAGAAACAAAACCTGCTTCGATCAAGACTCACCAGGAACTTCTGGCGATCAATCCCGATGCCTTGTCCGACGAAGAACTGATGTCCTATGTCGATCGCTGCCGCGAAAACCTGCGACGCATGGTTCGTCAACACCACAGCTTCAATTTGGCCGCGATTCTGCCGGTGGGCGATTTCATGGCGCATGTCGGCGCATGGACGAACCTGCCGATGGGTGAATTTCTTGCGCTGACGCGCGGCAACGCTCCGGAATCCGCAGGGACTTTTCCTGAGATGGATCGCCTGGCCGAAGAAATACGCACCAATCCGGCGGCGCGCGAAATTCTCGAATCTGGGGACGCTAACGCCGACATACTGGACCGGCTCTGCAGTGAGCTAGGTCCGCTGGGTGAGGCTGCTGGGGCGTATCTTGGAGTGGTCGGCAACAGGTTGCTCAACACTCTGGATACGGGCGAACCCGCAGCCATAGAAGTGCCCGACGTGCTCGTCTCTCGCATCAGGCTGGCAGTTGATGGTGAGGCGCATCAGGATAGCGGGGTGACCGAGGACGAAGTGTCCAGGTTGCGCGACAGGATTCCGTCCGAACACCGCGCCCAGTTCGATGAACTTCTGGGTGAGGTCCGACTGATGTCGCGACTGCGCGACGAGCGTGGATTCTACAGCGATGTTTGGGCGGGCGGCGTCATGCGCCGTGCACTGCTTGCCGCCGGAAAGCGGCTTGCTTCGGAAGGCAGGATTGACGAGAAGGCACATCTAATTGAAGCGGATTACGAGGAGATCAAAGCCCTCATGACCGGAACGGGCGGACCAAGCGCCGCCGAATTGGCAGAGCGCGCCAAGTATCGCAAGGCAAACCGGGCCGAGGATGCCCCGGCGGAGCTCGGTGATCCCCCCTCTCCTCCGCCTCCGATGGACGGTCTGCCTCCTCATGTCTTCCGGGTCATGGCAGCCATGGGCACGGCGATTCAATCCCTCGGCGCAGCGCCGGAGGCCGACAGAGATCCCGCAATCGTCAAGGGAATTGGGGCAAGCCGCGGCATCTACAGCGGGACCGCGCGCGTTATTGGCGGAACCGAGGACCTAAGTCGTCTGGAACGCGGTGATGTGCTTGTTGCCTCCGCGACCTCGGACTCCTTCAATATCGTCCTTCCCTTGATCGGAGCCATCGTAACGAATGCAGGCGGTCTTCTTTCGCACGCCGCCATCGTGGGTCGTGAGTATGGCATCCCCTCGGTCGTGGGGACACGTAACGCGACTGCTCTGATCGCGGACGGAGCCAGTGTGACGGTGAACGGGACAACCGGTGAAGTGTGGATCGACGCCCAATGACAGCGGTTCGGTTGTCGTCGGTCAGCGATGAGCAGGTCTACGGCGGTAAAGCTATGCAACTCGGCGCGGCCATCCGCGCCGGGCTTCCCGTGCCGGATGGTTTCGCGCTCGATACCGCGTTCGTCGATGCGATCGCATCAGGAGAAGCCGGGGCACGAGTGAAACTTGAAGGGCTGTGCACTGAGTTCTCCGGTCATATGGCTGTCAGGTCTTCAGCCATTGGCGAGGACTCGGCTGGCGCAAGTTTCGCCGGGCAACATGCGACCGTTCTCAATGTCAAAGGTCCCGAGGCGATATTGGACGCGGTACTGTCCGTGTGGCAATCGGCACGAACGGAGTCGGCCATGGCCTATCGCGCGCGTGTCGGGGCAGACATGACAATGGGCATGGGCGTTGTCATCCAGAGGCTCGTTGACGCAGACGTGGCCGGAGTACTGTTCACATGCAATCCAGTGACCGGACATAACGAGCTTGTGGTCGAAGCCGCTTGGGGTCTTGGCGAAGCGGTTGTCCAAGGTCTCGTGATACCGGACACCTATCGCATGGATCGGGCTGGTTACCTTCTAGAAAGCCGCGCGGGCTACAAAGACGTAATGGTGCGTAGGGTGCCCGGAGGCAAAACGCGCACCGAGGCCGTTGTTGCACATCTTGTTGAGGACCACTGTCTCGATGCTGAAAGACTGGCCGCACTGCGGCACCTTGTGGAGCGTTGCGAAATCGTCTTCGGTGCCGGACCACATGATATCGAATGGGCACTAGAGAGGGAGACCCTCTACCTTCTGCAGCTGCGTCCAGTAACAAATCTTCCCGGTGTTTAGCCGGCGCTGGCAAGGCGGCTCGCGATCATCCTGCATGCGATGATGCGCGATCAGAATGACTTCCAGGCCGTATGACCAGAAACTGAACAACAACAGAGAATTTCTACATCACAGTTCCCATTCGGGACGACGCCCGAGGGAGGGCGTGGAACATGGCGGCTATTGTGCAGCGACAGTCAAACAACCAACCGATCGCGGTTTCAACATTGCCACTCCACACCCAGCCAACCCCATCATGAGCCAGCGAGCTCGAAGAGAACCAAGGCAACCTCAGACGCCAAACAGCCCGCAAAGCGGGATAGCATGTTGACAGATTAGAGAACAGAATAGGCTCCTTTCTGCCGTTAGCCGCATCGCTGCGATCCTGCCAAACGATCTCGCCCCGACCAACATGAACGGCCCTAACCGGACTTTGGCCGTTCCATACAACGCTGCGGTGCAGCTTTCGCATTGCGGCCATTCGTGCATGGCGCAGCATTTTTGTCGGCTAAAACGTCGGTGTGCGGAC
>NZ_CALJXO010000252.1:0-37039 GCF_937988555.1 uncultured Boseongicola sp.
CCCACCCTGATGAAGCGCGTGATGACGACCTATCAGGCGGTCTACGCCGATGCCAGATTGCCTAGGTCATTGCCAATGAGACTGGCGTTGGCCGGGTTCTCCAGCATATCGGCGGAAGGTTTTGTGGTTTTGAACACCAGCTTTGGCAAGGACACGTACGCACGCCAATCGGCAGGGTTCGCAACTTCCATTATGGACAGTTCCTCGGAGTTCAGTTCGCAGGAGCAAGCAGCGTGGTTGGAAGACCAACAGGAATTAGCAAGAACGGGTGGATTCTTCTTCTCGCTTAATCGCTACCTGATTTCGGCACACAGGTGAGGCGTTTGAATGCCCGCTCTGTCCGGAGACTGTGTGAAAACTCGATCAGTCGGGAAAACCTGAGAATACAGGTTCCTGTAACTGTCGCTCCGGAAAATACTTTCCCAAGAAAGCCAATCCCTCAATGCTTTTTGAGAACTCCTTCCTGTGCAAATCCGGAAATGTCGAGTTTTCACACAGCCTCTCCGCGATGCGGCCACTGGCGCGGTCCGCCGCGGAGGGGTGCCGTCTGCCCTTTTGAGTTACTTTCTCCAAGTCAGTTACGTGTCTCAAAGCGACTCAAGGCATCTTCGTTGCCATCATTGAAAAAACTTCCATGAACTCTCAAAAATCCGAAAAAATTGCCACAACTCGATAGGTGCCACGGCAATTGGAACGGTAAACGTCAAGAAGCGCAAACTCATTGTGCAAAAAAATACGACTACTCGGCCGCCATCGCAGCCTGAGCGCAAAAACAACTTGCCGCGATGCGTCCGTCGGCGCGGGAGAGTGCGAAATCAAGGCGTTGCTGCAGTAACAAGGTCTCTTCAGTCTTAGCAGCGCCGCGCTTTTTCAAGCAGTCGACTAGCCCTTTCATGCTCCAGACATTATCGGGATGAATCGTCGCCCGGGATAGAGTACCACCCATACCCAAGTCTTCGCGATAGACTTGCTCGGCTTCATTGAAGCGACCTTGTTCAAATAAAAGCGCACCAAGCGCATGGCGTGTCGGCTGTATCCAGCCCCAAGGCTCATCATATGGCAGCGCATCGTCAAGCTCTACCGAGCGACGTAGATGCGCAAAGGCCTCCTCGTAGTTTTCCTTGCGATACTCGATTTCGCCATCCAGCATTGCTTCGGCAACGGCCAAAAGATCAATGCACACATTGTTGTGCAAATACCGGCTGTCCGGCACGCGCTTTTGCGCATCCAGAAACTCCAACCGCATCGCTTCCGCCTCTGCGACCTCACCGAGCGCGGCATGTGCCACCCCCTTGGCGTATAGCCGCATGGCATGGCTGACGCAGAACAATTCTGGCTCTTTAACCGGAGGGAGCGCGACAATCTCCCGCCATTTCCCGAAGCGGATCATAACGTGCTCTTTCATCGATAAATAGCTTTCGATGAAATCGGCCATGGGCGGCGTTTCAACCCTGAGCAGGTCTTCCGGCGTCGTCTCGATCAGGCCCTCCGCTGCACGCAAAGCGGGTTCATACTGACCTAGGAACATCGCGCCGTAGATAGCAAAATGATAGTTGTGAATACGGTATGCGGTATAAAAATTCATTGCGCCTTCTCGATCAACGAATTTCAAATCTGCCTCAACGGCTTGCTCATTCCAAAACAGAGTGTCGCGATAGTTTCCGCACAATATGTCGATGTGCGTCGGCATATGGATCAGATGTCCGGCGTCGGGAACAAGCGTCCGTAGTACGTCGCCAGTTTTCAACGCACGTTCAGGATGCGGCGACATTTCCATAAGGTGGACATGCAAATGCAAAAGACCGGGATGCTTCCATGCCGGGGCGTTCGCAAAGCACTTGTTTAGCACGTCCTCGGCCTCTGCCGTGCCGGCCCCGTCGGCAATCCGGCCTTTCTTCAGGTCCCACATTTTCCAGGGCGTCACGTTCATGATGGCCTCAACGAAAATGCACGCGACCTCAAGATCGCCCGGGTGCGCCTTGTAGGCCTTGCGCATCGAATTCATGAAATCGACGTTCCAAGGCTCCTGATGTTCAATAGGATCCCGCTGAGGATACCGGTTTGGCAGGGCCTCAATGAGGTCGCGTTCAGGCGGCGTGATGTTATCGACGAGCGCCAGCGCGGCCTGCGTCGCGTCGTATGCGGTGGCGAGCGCTTCGGCCTTTCCAACAGGATCGAAGTGATGCCACTCCATGTTATAGTTTGGACCCGCAGCATAGGCGACGCCCCAATGCGCCATCGCACATTTAGGATCGTGCTCAAGCGCCTTGGAAAAGCACTTCACCGCCTCCTCGTGACAGTACGCGAAGGTCCAGACCAGACCCCGGTCAAACCAGCGTTGTGCTTCTTCGCTCGCAGTCGTTACCTTGCGCGAATAGACATCGATATTGAAGTACGACATTTCAGCCACCCCCCAGACATGAGAAATTAGATGCCTTGAGCGTATCACAAATCCGGTAAGATTTGCATAATATCAGTTGAAACTTAGCTCGATCCAGACTGCATAGCGCAGAGAATGGTTACGAATGGGGCGGGTTCGCGAACTCACTAACTGGAGAAATCGACGCAAAGCGCTGACCTGCACCGCACTTCGATTTGTCTGATCTAGATATTGAATAAGGGGGCGCACGATGCGGATTGCGACTGTCGCAACTGGCGGAATTGGAGGCTTTCTCGCCATCAAGCTTGCAACGACCGGGCATCAGGTGGCGACGATTGCGAGAGGCGCCCATCTCGACTGGATTAATCAGAACGGACTTACGCTTGATGGTCCTTTGGGGCGCGAAACCATCCGCTCTTGGATTGCCACGGATGATCCCTCAAAGGTCGGGAACGTCGATGCAATCATATTCGGCGTTAAGGGAGATGGGTTGGAAGCGGCAGCTGAAGCATGTTTACCTATGCTCGGTTCGGACACCGTTGTCGTGCCGTTCCTCAACGGGGTTGAGGCGGCCGATCGGCTTCTAAAAATACTTCCCGAGCGGAATGTTGCGAACGGAATGGCTCAAGTCTCAACGACAATTGCTGAACCCGGGGTTATCAAAAAAACAGGCGAATTCAACGTATTTACCTTCGCAGAGCGCGGCAGCAGACCCTCAGAACGGATCACGGCACTAAGGGCTGCGATCAATGATGCTGGTTCTACTGCGCCTATTGCTGACGATATCGAGCGCGATGTTTGGCGTAAGTTTGTGCTGTTTTCTGCTGTATCAGGCGTGACCGCAGCAGGGCGATGCACAATGGGAGACATCATGGTGCCGCCCAGTCTGAGCAAGTTGTTTCGTAAAGTATTGGCGGAAACTGCAAGTATCGGCCGCGCAATGGGAGTTTTACCTCCTGACAATATCGAAGACTTGTTGTGGGCAACTGCACTTGAACTCCCTTCTGGATTGAGAGCGTCGACAGCGGTAGATTTAGAGTTTGGGCGGTCACTTGAAATCGAATGGGTGTCGGGTAGCGGCTGTTAGGTTATCGGAAAAAGCTGGTGTGGACGCTCCTATTAACGAAGCTTTGTTTGCGCTTCTGCTCCGGCTTGAAAGTAGGCGCAATAAGGTTCGCTAGTCCTAGCAGCAATAGTTGGTGCTGGCTGCCGAGAGAAGCGTTCTCGACCTCATACCTACCAATTTCCTGACCGGATTTCTGCATTTCTGCATAGTTCACCTAAGCCATCGGCCCCGCCGCTGTGTTTCAGATCAATAATGTCCTGAGTAATGATCCCGACATCATGAAGCTCACTCTGCCTGCATGCGCTCAGTGAACGTATCGTTCTTCTACGATCGAGCTGGGCCACAATCCATCCAGTCAATCGAGCTATGAATTGGTTCCGGTTCGTCGTTGCAAGGGAAAGATCTGTCGCGAGTGACATTTGGTATCTCCTATTTGGTATGCCATTCACTCTGCCAAACAGGGGTGCACTCCGCGTAGTGCTCAAACTAAACCACTGCCGGTATAGTTTCTAAACTGGAGTATTTGATCGCCTATCGCCTAAACTGAGTGCAGGAGGACCAATCAATGGCGCGTAAGGGATACGGCATCTACTGCCCGACGTCTAAGGCTTGCGAAGTATTGGAGCCACGCTGGACCATCCAAATTCTCTGCGAACTTTGGGATGGTAATACGCGCTTCAATGAGATCCGGCGTGCACTTCCGGGTCTGTCCCCGCCTCTACTTTCAAAGCGCCTTAAAGAGCTAGAAGCCGAAGGTATGGTCGAGCGGGTCGAAAATCGTGCGCTTGGCACTATCGATTATTTTAGGACTGAAAAGGCGATTGAGCTTGAGACCGTCTTTGACGAAATGGCGCGTTGGGCGCAACGTCACGTGGACGCCGATATAGCGCTATCTGATCGTGACGCTGGCATGCTCATGTGGAAGCTTCGGCGAAGGGTCGATACGGAGAAAATGCTGGAAGGGAGAAACGTTGTTCGCTTTCATTTCCCTGACTCAAGCGGCAAGCATGACACCTACTGGTTTGTTGCCGAGCGTGGGTCAGACGTCGATTTATGCATTCATGATCCACGACTCGATCCAGATCTTTACGTAGAGTGTGAAGTAGGTGTGCTGACGGGTATCTATATGGGGCGGCGAAGTCTTTCTCGTGACGTCGATGATGGTAAGCTGTTTTTGAGTGGCGACACACGCTTGGTGAAAAACTTCACAAAGTGGCTTCCGCCCAGTGTCTACGCCAATGTCGAGGGTATCGCGGCAGCTAAATCCAATCTCTAGTCCCAAAATCAATCCCATGATGCGGTTTTATTGGCAGCTTTGTCCCGCAACTCGGTCATAGACCCCTCGGACCTCGCTGCGGTCGCGACCACTGTCGGTTTTTCTGGCTGCATTGCAGCGTAACTCTTGGATCGGTTGGAGCTGTCGATTTACTGCACAAGCGAAGGACGCGATTTCAGTCCGGCCGCTCTGGGTTCACAACAGCCATTCGCTGCAAGGCCCGTCGATGACCGCTCTGCGGACAAAGTCATCATTTTCTTGATAGGCACTTTCTGATTCAACCGATTGTGTCCAGGACCTGGCCAAGATGCTTTTTCAATCTCAGATTGATTTTTATCAATGAGCGCCTCGGGAGAAATAGTTAAATAGATTACGCCGCAATTCTGGTCGGGGTGAGAGAGATACGTGTGATCTGTCTGCATGGGATCGGTATTCGGGCTGAAATGACGCAAAGATGAACACGTTTACTAGGAATGGAGGGTAGAAAATGAATGGAGCTAAGAAAGCAAGATGCATTGCTATTCTCGCGTGCTCGTCCATCATGTTGACTGCGTGTGACGGCGGAAGCGGTAGGCCAACTTTTCCCAGTGTAGATCATAAGGTGGAACTGGCTCAGGATACGCTCGATACCTATGGCTTTGACGTTGATGCCAGTGAATTGAGCATTGCGCAGGTTAGCGCTCTCGCCTTCTTGAGTGTTAATACCGACATCGGACCAGTCGGCCGCGCGGAAGCCAAAGCGAGGAATAGCATTCGAGCAATTCTGAATTAATTGTTTGTCTCGTTAACCGGCACCATTTCTATTAGATGGCGTGCGCAATAGAAGTGAAAAGGCCATTGCCGCTTGAGTGGCCTTTATTTCAAAGAAGATATGAGCTGCGCGCAGTTAGTAAATGTTAGCCTTTAGCAGCTAAGCGCGTAGAGAGCCTTTGGAAAATGGCAGTCGATCCTCCTCTAGCGCATGCCAGGAACCGCCACAGTCGTCGTAAACTCCATGTTGCCCCAAGTCTGCTTTGGGCTCTGTGCCGCCATTGCGCACCGGTTCGTCCAACGGCCGCTTAAGATTAACGAAAGTCGCGGTTTTGGCTCATTCAATTGATATGACTACAACATCTTGGGCTATTGAACGGGCGCTTATGGGACGACGCACATGGCTGAGGATGCTGCGTCGCAGCGGTCCGGTTCGGAGCCCGTTGCTCATTGCAGTTAGCGGCCGCTTCGAGCCACCCTTACCAATTCGACGGCTTGCTGCGAACGGCAGCTTTTGGCCTTTCGTTAGGGAAAAAAGCGACTCTGGGGCCACCGACATGCACCTGCCCCCCTCATTCACCGACGCATTCAGAATGGAACTCAGAACCGCAGCTGCTCTAGCATCCTAGCAGGCACGAGCTTAACCAGGACGAGTTACAGGCACTGGCGACCCTCATGCAGGTTTGACCTAGAACAAGGCATCTGTTGGACGTCCGGTTAGGGTGAGCTATGAAATTGCACCTAATCTTTCTGACCCTCGGCGCACTCTTCTTGCTGGGACTGTTCGCGGATCAGTTCGGCCGGCGCACCCGACTGCCCCGGGTCACTCTGCTCTTGCTCTGCGGTATCGCGGTTGGCAGTTCAGGTCTGAACCTGCTGCCACTAGAGGCGAAGTATTGGTACGAGTTCCTGACCATTGCTGCCTTGACTATGGTCGCCTTCCTGCTGGGCAGTTCGCTATCGTTGAAAAACCTGCGCGAGCATGGGGCGACGATCCTGGCGATCTCGCTGTCAGTTGTGATCGTGACGATTGCGGTCCTCGGCGCCGGGCTTTGGGCTATTGGCATCGACTTGGGTCTTGCCCTGCTGCTGGGCGCGATTGCCACGGCGACGGACCCGGCAGCCACGCAGGATGTGATCCATCAAGCCAAAGCCAAGGGAGGATTCCCCGATACCCTGACTGGCATCGTCGCTATCGATGACGCTTGGGGCGTGCTGGCATTTTCGTTGATTCTGATCCTCGTCGGCCTGCTGAACGGTGGAGAGTCGAACGGTGGCCTGCTCGACGCTGCTTGGGAAATCTGTGGTGCGTTGGCTCTGGGGCTGGCTATTGGCTGGCCCGGGGCCTATCTAACCGGGCGTTTGGCAAAGGGAGAGCCGCAACAGACCGAAGCGTTGGGCGTCGTGTTCCTATGTGCCGGTCTGGCACTTTGGCTGGACGTATCGTTTCTAATCGCGGGCATGACCGCTGGGGCAGTGATCGTAAACTTTGCTCGACACCATTCCCGCGCATTTCACGAGATCGAACATTTTCAATGGCCGTTCATGATCCTGTTTTTTATTCTCGCTGGGGCGTCGCTTGATGTCAGCGCGCTGGGCGAGGTCGGACTGATCGGACTGGGCTATGTCGTCCTACGGATCCTCTCGCGGATCATCGGTGGCTGGATCGGAGCGGTTATCGGTGGTGCGCCACGGGAGCAGCGCCCGGGGTTTGGTATTGCCTTGCTACCGCAGGCAGGTGTTGCGTTGGGCATTGCTCTGATTGCTGCTGAGGAATTTCCAGCATACGCCGAAGCCATCTTGACCGTCACCATAGGCGCCACCGTGGTATTTGAGCTGCTCGGCCCTTCCGGTACTTTACTGGCCCTACGAAAGACAGCAGCCGCAAAGTCCGCATAGCTGTCGTTCCGACACGGGATTTAGCTGCGGCGCGCGCGAATGACCGCTTTTTTCGCTGCACTGCAACAAGCGTAGTGTGGTGCGGTCTGTGACGAGGGTGCCGTCACTCCCATCCTACGACAAAAAAAGAAGGCCGGTTTGTCCCGCAACTCGGTCATAGACCCCTCGGACCTCGCTGCGGTCGCGACCAATGTCGGCTTTTCTGGCTGCGTTGCAGCGTAACTCCTGGATCGATTGGGGCTGTCGATTTGTTGCACTCGATGCCGTTCGCTGCAACTAGCACCAAGGTCTGCTATGCGGCACAAAGTGGATATTCGCGAGAACCGAGCCTTCAGTAGTTTCGTTGCTTTACAGACCCTTCAAGCTTTTCCAAGGTCTGTCCTTTTGGTTCAGATGGTAGGGGAAACTCTTATCGAAATATCGACAACTTTCTGAAGCGCATGCTATCGCAATTTCGGCACCTATGTCAGTTCGCTGATCTGGTAGGTCGACCTCGCCAACCATTCCGGGGCAACTTCAACGCCCCAACCTGGGGCGTCGGTGACACGAGCATGCCCGTCTTCGATGCCGTAGGGCGATTCAACAAATAGCCCCTCTTGCCAAGGGTAATAATCGGGACCTTCTATCGAGAATTCCAAGTATTTGCCTGCATTCGGAATGGCGCGCAACAAATGCATTGTGAACAACGTCACAAGCGACAAATTTGCGCAATGAGGGGTAACGGGCAGACCGGAAGCTTGCGCCATTTCAACGACCCTTAGCGTGCGGCAAATGCCACCGAGGTAAAGGATATCGGGCTGAACGATATCCACGGCCCTCATATCGATCATCCGTTTCCAGGTTGAGAGGTCACAATCCTGTTCGCCCCCGGAGACATCGATTTCTAGCGCATCTGTAACCTGTTTTGTCTGCTCCAAATCCCAATAGGGGCAAGGTTCTTCGTAGTGGCAAAAGCCGCGGTCCTGAAGCATATGCCCAACCTCAATTGCCCTTTCTGGCGAATAGCAACTGTTGGCATCTATCAGCAAATCAACGTCATCGCCCAGTTCGCGGCGCATAGTGGAAATGATCTCTTCGGTGCGGCCTGGCCACTCGTCCATGTTTCGTCCAACCTCTGCGCCAGCCCGCACCTTGAAGGCGTCAAAGCCATGGGTGTCGCGTATACGTTTCAGTCGTGCGGCTTCATTCTTCGGGGTGATGTTGCGTTTCATTGAGGATGCATAGGCGCGGACCAATCCCGGCGTGCCGCCCAAAAGTTCAGCCACGGGCATGCCCTGCTGCTTGCCACGCAGGTCCCAGATCGCAGTGTCCAGCCCGGCCATCGCGCGGCGCAGATAGGACCCAGGAAACTTGTGTTCGCGCTCTGTCACAATATCCAGCAGGTCATCCAAGTCCGTAGTGTCTTGGCCAAGGGTCCAAGGGGCGACCTGACGGTGCAGCACCATGCATGTGATGTCGGAGTGATACGTTGACACCTGTCCCCAGCCTTGAGCGCCATCTTCAGATGTGATGCGCACAAATCCAACGGCCTCGGTCGTGAAGGTTTCTATTGATCTCAGCTTCATCTGATATCCTTTCAGCCTTTTTCCGCCCTTTGTACTCACTGCTGCGCTTTTCACTATATCCGCATTTGGGCGACGGGCTCACCCGCTCGACCCGACCTATACCAGCGCAGCAACCGGCCCCTACCTGCCGCTTGCGGGGCTTCTCAAAACTGTGCGCTCGTTTCCTCAAGCCGCCTTCCGATTACTGGCTGCGGCTAAGCAGAATGGTTATCCTAAGGTCAGCTTTTAAGAAACACTTTGAAATTCTGGTATGCAGAAAATATCAGGTTTCCGCGCTCAATGTCGAAATGTGCTAAGTGCAGCATTCGGTAGGTCGGTCTCGAAGTGGCGCATTGTCCCAATGAATACGTCACGAGCACGGAAACTCTGCCTGACGTCAGCGCCTAGGCAAGACGATTGGGATCTCTAGCAGGCATTTCTCTTGGCTGACCAATGTCTTATTTGGGGGGCGATACGGTCGTTGGAGACGGGTTTCGCGCGAGATCGTTCAAAGCAATTGCGGATCAAGTCTGGCCGGCCAAAATGCTTCACAGACTGAACTCAAACTTCTATGGTCGACGTCTTTTTGTAGCTGGAGATTTGAAAATGGCCATGAATGCAATTCAAGCAGGCAAGACAACAGTGGTGACCGGAGGCGCGGCTGGTATAGGGCTCGCTGCGGCGCAACGTTTCGCCCAGAAGGGTATGAACATTGTTCTTGTTGACGTGCGCGCCGAGCTCTTTGAAGCTGCGGAAAACTTACTGAGCGCAAAGGGTGCCCCAAATGTGATGACGCGGCAGGTCGATGTCTCAGATCGGGTGGCGGTCAAGGCACTCGAAGGAGAAATCGCTGATCGTTTCGGCGGAGTGGACGTGTTGATGTGTAATGCTGGAACCCAACCGGGCAGTGATATTTTCGATAGCACCAAGACATGGGATCAAGTGCTGTCGGTCAATCTTGGCGGCGTCATAAACTTTTGCCAAATCTTTGTACCGGCGATGATGTCACGGGGGGATGCCGGCTTGGTCATCAACACGGGTTCCAAACAAGGCATAACGACGCCTCCCGGAGACCCAGCCTACAATGTCTCGAAAGCAGGTGTGAAAGTCTTCACTGAAGCCCTTCAGCATCACTTAAGAGAGAACACATCTAAGGTGACGGCACACCTGCTTGTTCCAGGCTTTGTCTTCACTGATTTGACCCGACACGGGCGAAACGAGAAGCCAGCGGGCGCCTGGACGCCTGAGCAAACCGCTGATTTCATGATCGACAGCTTGGCGCGAAAAGATTTCTATATCATCTGCCCTGACAATGACGTCAGCCGCGCTGTCGACGAAAAGCGCATGGCCTGGGCGATGGGGGACATCATTGAAAACCGCCCGCCGCTCTCTCGTTGGCACAGCGATTGGGCCAGTTCTTTTGACAAGTTCTCCAAAGGAGATTAACTCGCCGCTCCTTCACCTAGCGTGCCGCGCAACTTTTGTTGGGGCACACGAAGATGGGTAGCACGGTTCGTTATTTGGGCGTCGGGTTGGATGACGCTAGGGCGATTGCCGAGACTGTATATATCTAAGTCCTTGGGCCGCTCGAAATAGGCGGTCCAATGCGGACTTAATAGCCGTCGTTGGTATGACGAAGCGCTTGTTTTAGCTTCGGCCAACACCCGGGTGCAGAGCCCAAACAAAGCGATACCGACCACATCAAAGGCCCGGAAGGCGAAAATCGTCAGGCATATCTTCTAGGCGCTGTTGTTGTATGATTGGGTGAAACCTTCCCGTCGGCTCCGTACCGACCCTCCACAAGACCACCTTCCATCTCCCGCGCGTGAATTCCCAAAACGAGCAGCGCTGGCCAAAGTAGGTAGGCTTCGATTTCGATATTTTCCCCAAATGACAAGAGCGTCAGAGTCATCATATCGCGATGGGAGGCCTACGGACTGGTCGCGATTGAAGCATTTAACTCTGGCCGAACCTTGATTTGCAGCGAAATCGATGGGCTCCGCGATCATGAACGTGGCGGGGCAATCTATGTTCAGAACTCCACAATTTCTGACTGGAGCGCAGCCATATCTGGCTCAGAGAAGACTTGGAATTCTTCAAGAAAGCTATCGGATTTTCGTACCAGCAGCGTTCGTGAAACGGAATTCTAATCAAACTGACAAACACTGACCAAGGAATTGTGGTCGGGCCGTCCGAGTAGCGAAGCCGTCTGACTTTCAAGGTTTCGAGTGGCTGCCATTGATACAGGTCGCGGCGCATTGCATTCTGGGCTCTTTTAGCGGCCATCGCATCTGGTCCGGCCAAGGTCAGTTTTGTCCTGCGTGCCTTAGGGCTCCACGCAGCCAACGTCTGCTTCGAGGAATCCAGACCTCCTGCGTACAGCGACGGATACTCCCCCCGGCCAGTTTAGCCTGGGGAATAGTGTTTTATATCGTCCCATATCGACCCTCTAATGTTTGAGCTGCCTGCAGCGACGGGCTAACTGTCGCCGGGTTTGAGAGATCTCCCCGACACAAGCCCAGGGCGTGCTCTACAGATTATCTTCAGAACACTTGATTGACCTATGTCAAACGCCGACATCCAGTGCCCAGTTAGTGTTTGTAAGTGCAGGTTGCCGCCGCAACTTCTATCGAAGCTTGCGCAAGCCAATTCAGACGACCCAGATAGGAAACACAAGATGCCCGCATCATCTTCCAGAAAAGCCGAACCAACGAACAACCAGCACGATGTCGGCGACGATATCGCTGCCGAAATCGCCCAGATCAAAAATGACATTGCCAGCCTCGGCAAATCATTGAGTGCATTTGGAAAGGACCGTATCGGATCCCAGTCGACCGCAGAAACCCTTGAAAGTGCCCAGCAGGCCTTGAAAGAGATCCGCGACGAGATGACCTCAATCGAACATGACATCGAGCGCAAGGTCACCGAGCATCCGATGCAATCGCTGCTGATCGCAGCCGGGTTGGGCTTTCTCGCGGCCTACTTGGTCCGGCGCTAAGGGGCCGTTTGGGAGTGGATCGGCTGATATCGGTGATTGCCAGCCTGACTGCGCTGGAACTCAAGGCGACCGCGCGTCAAGCGTCTCGCTCCGCGATTGTTGTGGGGGGGGCAGGACTTCTTTTTTTGACCTGCTGGATTTTATCTGTCGCAGGCATCGTGTTGATACTGGCGCGCGGGATCGGTGTTGTTCCGGCTGTCTTCACCATCGCTTGTTTTCTACTAGTAACGGGTTTGGGCCTGGTGTTGTGGGTGAGATGGCGCGCCAGGAGAGAGCGCAGGGAAAGGCGCGCTCGGCTCGAGACGCAACGCCTTGCCGCCGCCTCCGTGCTGGCCGCCCTGCCCCGCAATGGGGCGAATCATGCGGTGATTGTCATCGCTGGACTAGTGGCCCTGGCGCTTTTGTCGAGCAAACCGCGAAATGATGGGGATGACGGAGCCTAAGGCTGACGGGACCATCCTAACGCGCCCAAAATGGTGGAAGATTGCCCCGCGTGTCTTGGGCGGAGCAACGCTGTCAGCGCTAACTGTCGCTGTGGTGCACTTGGGCGAGATTGAGACCTTTGCGACACTCGCCTTACTGCGTGGACCAACTGGCTGATCGCAGCAGTATTTGCCCAAGTTGCGACTTATGTCGCTGCCGCATCGATTTGTTATGGGATATTGCGCAGCGCAGGAGTACAGGTCGCCCACTTGCTGCACGCGCAGTCGCTTTCTCTGGGCTCTAAGTACGCACTATGCCAACGATATCCTCGGCGGCGCATTTACGTTGGGTTCGTTACCATCACTCTATGTGCGGAGGACATGTGTTCGTCGTTTTTCTACGGGTATTTTCCAGCAAGCCAGCTTGTGACGACCCAATAAATCAGAGATTTTGGCAAGGGCGTGATGCAAGGCTATTTTAGCGATATTTTGCCGTCGATCCAGTCTCTGTGACTTTGGGGCTACTGGGTAATCGGTCTGTTTGCCTTCGGTGAGGCACTGGTTTTGACCAGCGTCTTTGCACCTGGCACCGTTATTGTTGTTCTTGGTGGCGCGCTCGTGGCCCAGGGGCTTTATGATTTTGGTGACATGATATGGTTTGTGGCCATAGGCACAATCCTGGGGGCGGAAGCTAGTTTCAGGATTGGAGCCAAAGGTGCCAGCCTCTTTCAGGAGGGTAGACGGGTATTCTCGTCTGCACATCTTGAACGTGGAAAGCGGTTCTTTGCGAAATACGGCGCACCCAGTATCGTCATGGGCCATTTTTTTGGCCCGCTACGACCAGTTCTTCCTGTTGTCGCCGGCTTAGCGGACTTTTCCCGGCGCCGCTTTTTTCTGTGGAATGTGACCGGAGGCTTTGCGTACGCCGTCATTCTGGTCAGCGTGGGATACTTTTTTGGCACTGCCGCCGATTTGTTCAGCGCCACGATAACCCGCGCCCGGCTATTTGTTCTTGCCGTTTTGCTAACGATCGCGATCTTATGGTTTGCTGCGGTCAAACTGCGCAAAGCACTGCCGTTCTTCATTTCTGTTCTTCGGTCTGTCGGTTGGGGTATCAAGGATAATCCGGATGTATGTGCACTCGTAGCGCGCCACCCCATCCTTTTCAGGTTCCTGTCTGACCGCCTGTCACGGGACGCGTTCACTGGTCTGCCAGCCACTATGTTGGCAGCGTCTTTTGCTTACTTTCTTATGCTCTATGCCAGTTCGACGCTCGATTTTATCACTCAAAGCCAGATCGTTGCGGCAGATGTCCGGGTCGCCAGCCTGCTGTCCGCTTTTCGCGACCCTGCTTTGGTGCATTTTTTCACGGGTGTTACGGCCTTAGGATATTGGAGGGTTATCGCAACCCTCGTGATAGCCGCTTCCGCTCTGATGTCGTTGTATGGACGGCTGCACTATTTGCCGGGACTATGGCTGACCGTGATCGGAACCCAGCTGACGGTCACGCTGCTTAAAAGCGTCTTCGCGCGCCCGAGGCCAGAGATGGCCGTATATGCCGAAACCAGTTTTTCTTTCCCAAGCGGACACAGTGCGGCCAGCGTCGCTTTTTTTGGGTTTCTGACTTACGTTCTTATCCGTGAACGTATTGGTCCGGTCGTCGTTTCGTTTCTCATTGGCGCAACCCTCGTATTTTTGATCGGGCTGAGCCGGATATACCTCGTTGAACACTATCTGAGCGACGTTCTGAACGGGTATCTTGTCGGCGTTCTTTGGGCGTTGCTCGGTATTTGGTTGGCGGAATGGCTGAATACACGGAGAGATTGGAACAGGCAGGTTTCAGTTCTGTCTTGGCAGAAAGTTGCGTCTTTAGGCGTGAGCGTCAGCGCTGTTGTGACCGTTGGGCTGATGGTGAAAGACTATCACCAGACTCGCAACCTGCGGCCTATCCCCGCCATAATAGAGTTGAGCGAGCCACTGGAAACTGCTTTCGCAGTCGGTCAATTATCCACCCATTCCAAAAATATACTGGGCCAGCCGCTGGAGCCGGTCAGTCTCGTAGTGCTAGCTGAAAGCGACGCTGCTTTTTTGGAAGCGTTCAGCAAGGCAGGTTGGCTTGCAGCTGACTCGCCAGGATTGACCAACATGTCACGCGCGGCCTTTGCGGCCTGGTTCAACAGAGGGTATGATACTGCCCCTATCACGCCCGCATTCTGGGACGGTCGGCCGAACGACTTCGATTTTCAAATAGGGACTTTGGAAGAAAGTCTTAGAGTACGCCATCAGGCCCGGTTTTGGCGTACAGGTTTTCGCAGTGAGGATGGCCTGCTGATCTTCGTCGGTACGGCCAGTTTCGATAAAGGGCTTAAATGGGGGTTGACCCATCACATCGATCCCAACATCGATGGTGAGCGGGATTTTCTTGCAACAAGTCTTCGAAATACTGGCCTGATCAGCTTGGAGAAACATCTCCAGCTTGTTGCGCCTGTTCTGGGTCAAAACCTAACAGGTGATCCTTTTTTTACAGATGGAAGAGCTATCGTGCTGCAAACCGAAGCCCAAACGCACACTACCTCAGTAAATCCTGAGCCAGAAATTTAGTCGAGATGACATCTCAACCCACAATTGGACTTGCACTTGGCGGTGGCGCTGCGCGTGGAATTGCTCACATCGTGGTGCTTGAGGCTTTTGATCAGTTAGGCATAAAGCCCGATTTCGTTGCTGGTTGCTCTATCGGAGCATTGCTTGGCGCTGCATATGCCTCCGGCATGAGCGCCGCCGAGATACGTGATCATACATTGTCAGTTCTCGGCACGCCCGCAAAGGCTGCGCGGCAGCTGTTTTGGTCAGGCAGCAATCGCTCCGCATCCAGACCGATCAATCTGTCGTTTTCCCGGCCAATCTCACTCAATGGTCTTGGTATTGTGCAGTTGGTCTCTCCGCCCGGGATGGCCAAGCGCGTTGAAGACACGCTCATTCCGCTCGCAATCAGCACGACGGATTTTTACACCGCAACGGAAGTGACGATCGAAACCGGTGACCTTGAAACAGCGGTCGCCGCATCAATCGCAATTCCGGGTTTGTTTTCGGCCCCAAAGCTCAATGGCAAAGTCTTAATCGACGGAGCCTATACCAACCCAGTCCCGATGGATCAGGTGCGCAGAAAAGGGTGTGGTTTGCTGATTGCTGTAGACGTGACCGGGACCCCTCGACCTCAAAGCAGGACTTCCGACCCGGGGCCAACCGAGCTTCTTCTGGGGGCTACTCAAATCCTCCAAAAACAAATCACGAAGCTACAAAGCGAATTTTCCAAACCAGACATCCTAATATCGCCGAATATTGACCATTTCGGTGCGCATGACTTCTTGAAGATCAAGGAAATCCTGAAAGCGGCCGAACCGGAACGCGAACGTCTGAAACGCCGCTTAGAGAGGCTCTTGTCGGGCATGTAGGACGGCGAAATAATCCCATAGGCGGCTGAGAAACAATATTTTTAATAGAAACGCTCGGATGCAAAGAGCGGTGACACTGGTGTCATTCAAATCGAACTGATTGAACATCCCCAATTCACGAATGACCGCACTGCGAAAGCAGAAAGCGTGGCATCGGGATGGTGGGCAGACGGCGTCTCTGGGCCAAAAAAGCAGACCGGACAGACAGTGCCGCCATCGGTTTTTCAATCCGACTTAAACGGGTCGACTTTGTTTAGTTGGTGGTGAAAGTGGCAAGATCTATCTTGTTGAAGGCGTTCGCTTGGGTTGATGGCTTCATTCTGCGGTTTTCATGCCTAAATGCTGCAGTACTCTACGTTCAATAACAACGACTAACTGGTACAGGGCGACGGACAAGAGCACCGAGACGCATGCAACCGTCCAGATCATCCCGAAATCCAGATAGCCGCGCGATTGGTTCAGCAAATTGCCAAGTCCACGTCCGGTGGCCAGCCACTCTGCAATCATGACGCCAAGCAAAGCCCTCGGGACCGTAAGACGCGTGGCGGCAAATAGATAAGGAAGGGATGCTGGGATCGTGACCATCCGCATTTCTTGCCAGGCCGTTGCACCGTAAGCGCGCGGTAGATCATGTGCGCTGCGCGGAACTAGCGCTATTCCTTGAGCCAGGGTGACGAAGGCGGGAAAGAACGTCACCGAGATGGTTACCCAAAGCGTCAGAGAGGTGCCTCGCCCAAAGATGAGCACCAGCAGTGGAGTTAGTGCGACCAGTGGCATCGTTTGCGTAACAAGCGCTACAGGCATGAAGGCACGAATGGCGTTTGGGAACAGCCGCGTTGAGATTGCCAACAGGAAGGCAAAGCCAATGCCAGCGGCCATGCCCACTAATGTGATCGGGAGGGTCTCTGCCAAAGCCTGCAATAGCTTTGCCTGTGCAACGGGAGCCGTCTTTGCCAAAAACAGATAATCGATCACCCCCCACGGTGTTTTCGCGATCATTGCGGGCACGCCTGTCAGTGCGATGAAGACCCACCACAAAAGGAAAGGAAGGGATACAATACCAACCAGCATCGCGATCCGGTGCAGTGGCGACGCAGGAAGCACTGCACCGCCCGGTGCTGCTGTGTTCAGCGTTACAGCGCGGCTTGCTCCCAGCAAGCGCCGTGCAATCAGCGCAAAGATCAGATAGCCCACACCCGCAATTGCGGTTGCGATCAGTCCGATGCCCCAAAGCCTGTCTGGTTCTCCACGACCAAGCGACCCAAGCAGGTAGGTTCCAAGGCCCCAGCGTCCTCCTCCGCCAAATTCGGCCAGAATTGCACCCAATACCGCGTTTGGAGCAGCAATCTGAAAGCCCGTGATAATGGTGGGCAACGCGCCGCGCATTTGGACCAGCCGCAGAATGCGCCAACGACTACCGCCATACGCCCGAACCACATCGCTGACCCGATTGTCTGACTGGCTCAGCCCGATCACGGTCGCTGTCATGGTGACGAAGTAGACGGCCAATGCGGCAAGGACGACGCGAGGTGCCATGCCTGACAGGGTAAGCACGAGGATTGGTGCAATGGCGATGGGCGGTAACGCAAAAATGGCGATGTTCACGCCCCGAAATAAGCGTAACAATGTCGGTGACATCGCGAAAGCCACCCCTGCTATCAGCGCCACCGCATTGCCGATCAGGAACCCCAGTCCAGAGGCATAGAGTGTGGCCCAGATGTGACGCGGATAATCGGCGCGATCTTCCCAAAGGCGGATCAGGATTTCTGAAAACCCCGGCAACGCACCGCTTGCGACCAGCTCAAGGCGGCCTGCTATCTCCCAAATCAGAAGAAGGATTACGATATTACGCAGACCTGTGGGCACCCTAGCCATGCAGCACCGAAGCGATCCGATCTGTCAGCGCATGGAACCTTGGATTTGAGAACAAGTCAGGATGGCGGGGACGCTCAAAAGGGACGTCAACTGTTTCGACAATCCGACCTGGATTTGCGTGCATCACAGCGACACGGTCGGCCAGAAAAATGGCCTCATCTATACCGTGGGTGACAAGCAGGGCCGTCGAGCTTGTCTCCTGCCAGACACGTTGCAGCTCAACGTTCATCTGACGGCGCAAGATTTGATCCAATGCACCGAAGGGTTCGTCCATGAACAAGACGCTGGGCTTTGTGACAAGCGCGCGGGCAATAGCAACGCGCTGGCGCATGCCCCCGGAAAGTTCACCGGGGAGCGAGTTCTCAAACCCCTTCAACCCCACAAGCTCAATCATCGCCTGCACTTGGGCCGCGTGGGCCTTGCGGTTCAGCCCGATGACCTCCAGCGGCATCTCGACATTGCGACGCACGCTGCGCCACGGCAGCAGTGCGGAGTCCTGAAATGCAACGCCAGTCTTACCAGATCTCGCAGCCACCACAGGCGGTTCGCCATTGATCAAAACGTCGCCGGCATCCGCGGTCTCTAGCCCCAAAGCGATGCGCAGAGCTGTCGACTTGCCGCAGCCGGACGGGCCGATCAACGCGGTGAAGGACGCAGGTGGACAGTGCAGCGTCACATCGCGCAACGCCTCAACCGTCCTTCCGCGTCCTTCAAAGATCTTGCCGACCCCGGAAAGGGAAATCCCGTCCGGGGTGGTCATCAGATTTCTTCAAGCAAGGTTGTGTCGAACATGTCGCGCGAACCGACGATGCCAACTTCAGCCAAAGCACCGAGGTTTGCTTCGATGCCTTCTTCGGTCATCGCAAAGACTCCCGCTGGGTTTTCCATCAACGGCTTTTGAGCTCCGTTGAAAAAGACCTCGTTATCGATGGTCCGTCCGGTACCTGCAAAATGTGTATCTGCCCACTTTGGCGGCCAAACGGTTGTGTCAGCGTTGTTTTCAACCCAGCCCTTGCGGCTAGCGCGCAACCAAGCGACCAGCTCCGCGCGTTTGGTGTTCAGAATTTCGTCGGTCACCACGACAGTGTCGTTATAGGTCGTATAGCCAAAGTCATAAAGAAGGAACGACGTGGCCTCGGCCCCTTGCTGGCTGATTGTGTAGGGAACGTTGGTTGTAAAATCGAGGCTCGCATCGATCTCGCCTTTGATCAACGGGGTCGGGTCATAGGCGTAAGGGACGATGTTCACGTCGCTGGGAGCAATGTTGTTCAACTTCAGCATTGCTTCGACAGAAATCACGTTTACCGGAGGCACAGCAAGAGTCTTGCCGACTAGATCGGTGGGTGAATTGATGCCGCTGCCAACCAGCGACACGATTCCGATAGGGTTCTTTTGGTACTGTGCGCCGATGATCTTGAAGGGCGCGCCCTGATCAACAATCGCTTTGATCGTTGTGTCTGGTGTGGTCAGTGCCAGATCGGCGCGACCCGCGATGATGGTGCTTTCAGGGATCACATCAGGGCCGCCAGACAGATAGGTAAGGTCCAGACCCTCGTCGGCATAATACCCTTGGTCCATGGCTAGGAAATAGCCTGCAAATTCGGCGTCATTTATCCACGCGGCCTGCATGGTCATTGGCGTCGCAGCCATGGCTCGCATCGGAAGGGCTGATGCAGCGGCTGCGGCACCAACAGTGCCCAAGAAATGGCGGCGGTTTAGTCTTAATGTCATGTCATTCGTCTCCTGTTGGATGGTGTCAGGCAAGGCCTTGGATGCGCTGCAATTCCTGCAGCGGTGGTGTTTGAGCGATTTGTTTGGGTTCCAACAATGGCCACTTTACGCCGCTAGGGCGTTTGGCGCGGCGTTCCACTGTATACATCTGTGTCGGGGTCGCGATCTTGTCGACCAAAATGTCGGTCTCGGACGGCTGCAGCTGATCGTCGACCATTTGTATATCATGTACGACGGCCATCACCGGAGTTGTCTCATCGACCAAACCGAGGTCGGTAAACATGCCCCATTCCAGATCAAAGAACCCGTGCCCTTTGCCGAAACGAACACCGTTCTTGGAGACGGCAGAAGCTCCCGTCACCATCAGGTCAAAGCGACCGCGTTTCGCAATTTCTTCCAACGTGATCGGAGTGCCGAAGTGCTCCATCCCGTCCAGCCAAGAGGCGTAGAGCGCGGCACCCTCTGGAACATTTTCAGGTTCCATCAGAACAAAGCCTCGATAAATGCCATAGGTTGACATCACGAAGGGCTTGCCATCTTCGATCATGCGGCGGCGCAGGTCGGCAAGACAGTTGTCGGGCGTGATAAAGGCGAAGTTAGATGCAGTGTAAGCGTCTTCCGCGACCAAGTGGTCGGTTGCCATGTCTGATCCTTCGAAATCGGGGATGACTTCGGCGAAATTCAGATGGAACCGCGTATCGGGCTTTGCAACATCGCGCAGTTTTGTCCAAATCCGTTCTCGGATGACCTTTGATGTAGACATTGCGATTCCTTCGCGTTTCAGTGTTTCATAATAATGAAACTTTTGTTTCAATGGTCAAGTTGAATCTGAGAACGACACAGGATATTCCTTTTTCATGGCATCACGACTCATCCTCCGCATTCACGAAAAACAGGCGCGTCTCACCAGCAGCGAACAAAAAATCGCTAGCGTTTTATTTGAAAATCAGGGCCTTATAGAAACTCACACCGCGACGGAACTTGCCAATATGGCTGGAGTGTCCAAAGCGACGACGGCCCGTTTTTTTCGCAGCTTGGGATATGTTGATTTTGAGGAAGTCCGCCTGCAAGCGCGCGAAGAGCGCGATCGGACGCAGCCCTATGCCCAAAGAGAAAGCGCCCCTGATCAGGTTATTCTGGGCCGGTCCATTGTCGACCACTTGGATCTTGAGCTCCGCAACTTGACCCGCACTTTTGAAGAACTGCGCTCAGACCGGCTGCCAGAGGTCGCCGAAATCCTGTCAACTGCACCACGGATTTGGTTCTTAGGTTTCGGTGCCGAAGATGGCGTGGCACGCATTGGCAAGACGCTTTTCTCGCGATTGCGACACGATGTGCACTATCTCGATGGTGCAGGGCAGGATTGGGCCAGCGATTTGGCGATGATGGGCCCGCGTGATGCACTTGTACTCGTATCGCTGGAGACACGACCAAAGCTTTTACGCTCCTTGCTGGCTTACGCGCGGACATCCAGGATGCGCATCATAACAATCACTGATCATCGCTATCAGGCGCAGGCGGAACGTTTCTCTGAAACGGTTTTGCCTTGCCACGTCGCAAGCTACGGCATGCTCAACACCCATGCGACAGTGGTGTCTATGTTGCGTTTACTTGCGATTGCTTTTGTTGGGAAGAATGCTGTCACGGTGAAGCAAAGGGCCGAAACGCTTGATGCAATTGTTGAGGAACTTGATCTGCTGGAGTGACAACGCAGCCCATCAACTCCTGAGACTTGACCGTCTTATGACACGAGGCGGAGCGGGAGCAGAAACTGCATCTCGGCCTGAATTCTTCTCGGTAGATTTGGGCCGCCCCAATCGGCGCCAATTGGCTGCTCGTTCGAAAATGTGGACA
Source organism: uncultured Boseongicola sp. (assembly GCF_937988555.1). Lineage (NCBI taxonomy): Bacteria > Pseudomonadati > Pseudomonadota > Alphaproteobacteria > Rhodobacterales > Paracoccaceae > Boseongicola > uncultured Boseongicola sp. Next base: position 21,248 of record NZ_CALJXO010000252.1, read on the forward strand.
CGGTACCTGGTGAGTCTTGGCGGCGGAGTCAACCGATCGACGCAATACACTCAGCAAATGTCTCTGCTGGGGTTTGGTATTGCAGGGTCTCTCTAGGCCGTTCGTTGAGCTGCCTGGCAATCGCACTTAGCTTTGCTTGCGAATGGACAGACAGATCGGTTCCGCGCGGCAGATATTGCCTCAGCAGCCGGTTGATATTTTCATTTGAGCCGCGTTGCCACGCATTGCCTAGCAGGCACTGCTTGCAGCGATGAGAGAGAGGCCTCCACGGCATCACATCAGGGTGCTATTTCCTGCGGTGATGTTGCGAAGTGCATCAGAAGGGGGCGGTAGGCAGTCGCTCGCCACAAGTGAAATGCTATCGCGGTGCATCTACGATCCCGATGTGTCCTAAAAAATGGCTGAGAACGAATTTGAACCATCACGGGACCTGGCAACTGCCCGACCCAGATTGGCTATTGTATTATATTCTTAAAAACCGGACCTTAGATTCTCCGCAATAAAGCAAGTGCAATGCGTCCATGGTTGAAATTTTAGAGGGTCTGAAAGCAGCATTTTTCCTGGTCATCACATTTGACGCCGAGCTTTGGGAAATTAGCCTGCGGTCGTTGCGTGTCACCCTGACAGCACTATTGATTGCCTCGCTCATCGCGATCCCACTGGGAACGTATCTCGCGGTGCAACGCTTTCGGTATCGCCGATTTGTGATATCTTTCATCAACGCGCTGATGGGTCTGCCGCCTGTGGTTGTTGGGTTGGTCGTCTACATTTTGTTGTCACGCTCAGGGCCATTCGGAGTGCTCAACCTGCTGTTTACTCCGACAGCCATGATCATCGCCCAAGTCATCATCATCACGCCCGTGATCGCATCGATTGCACATCAATCCATGCGCGAACTTTGGGCTGAATACCATGATTTGCTGATCTCGCTGAATGCCTCCAAAAGGCAACGTATACTGACGCTGATCTGGGACGGCAGGCGAAATTTGTTAACCGCTGCACTTGCCGGATTTGGACGCGCGATTGGTGAGGTGGGCGCGATTATGATTGTGGGTGGCAATATCGATCATGTGACCCGCGTTTTGACCACGGCCATTGCCCTCGAAACGGGAAAAGGTGATTTTGCGCTCGCTCTTGGTCTTGGCTTTGTCTTGATTGGGCTGGCGATCTTGGTGAACCTCGCGATCCATACGTTATCGCAGACTGAGCAGGAGGGACGCTGGTGACACAGATGTTCCCACTCACCCTTCACCAAGTGCTGGTGCGCCGAAGCGGCAAGGTTGTTATTGGCCCGACCGATCTTGTGCTTCCGCCCGACGGTCCAACGATCATTATAGGGCCAAACGGGTCGGGTAAGACGACGGTGTTGCGCGTGATGCATGGGATTGAACGGGTCACAAGTGGAACAGTGACTTGGCAGCATGATGATCCATCGCAGCACGCCTTTGTCTTTCAGTCGCCAATCGTCTTGCGGCGATCGGTTTGTGAAAATCTTGCCTATCCGCTGCGCCTTATCAAAACGCCGAAGCCCGAAATTAAGCAAGCGGTGGATCATTGGCTAGAGCGCATTGGTCTCAGCGATGCTCGTCATAGCCCAGCGATGCGGCTGTCAGGCGGAGAGCGGCAAAAGCTCGCCATTGCACGGGCCCTTATTCGCAAACCGCAGGTGCTGTTTCTGGACGAGCCATGCGCGAACCTCGATGGCCACGCCACGCGCGAGATCGAGGCGCTGCTGCAAGAAGCCTCTGCAGCCGGAACCCGACTTGTGATGTCGACCCACGATATGGGGCAGGCCCGTAGACTTGCGCGGGATTTAGTCTTTATGCTGGATGGCAAAGTACATGATGTCAGCGGTGCAGAGGCTGCATTCACGCGTCCAGCAACCAAAGAGCTGGCGGCGTTTTTAAGAGGGGATATTGTGATATGATCAGAAGTGCTCTGGCGGTTATCGTCGCGTTTTGGGCTATGGCCAGTGCGGCTGATGAGATGCGTTTGGCGGTAACCACGTCTTTTGATAGCTCGGGATTGGCGGATGTGCTGTTGCCTGCCATTCAGGATGATCTTGACCTAGACGTGCAGTTGCTTGTCGTTGGAACCGGACAAGCGCTGCGACTGGGCGAAGCCGGCGATGTCGATGCAGTTTTGGTCCATTCCCAAGTGGCCGAAGAGGCCTTCGTTGCCGCAGGCCATGGTACTCACCGGCGCGAGATTATGTACAATGATTTTGTCTTGATCGGCCCCACGACAGATGCGGCAAGCATTGCAGATGCAGCCAGTGCCGCAGATGCATTGCAACGTATCGCTAACGCTCAGCCGATTTTCGTCAGTCGTGGCGATGACAGTGGGACTCACAAGGCCGAGTTGGCGGTTTGGGCGCAAGCTGGCTTTGATGTGGGTGCATTTGATAACTGGTATCGCTCGGTAGGCGCTGGCATGGGCCACGCGTTGAACACCGCCGCCGCAATGGATGCCTATGTCCTATCAGATCGGGCCAGTTGGCTGAACTTTGCCAATAAAGCTGGACTGGCGCTGCTTTATTCCGGTGATCCCGCGCTGTTTAACCAATACGCGTACCTCCCTGTGAACCCCAATAAGAACGACAATGTCCGCAGTGATTTGGCAATGGCGCTTGAAAATTGGCTGACAAGTCCCCGCGCTGAGGCGTTGATCAACGGCTATTCCATCAATGGTGAAACGCTCTTTGTTTTTAACGCTAAACCAGGGTGATCAGTGTTGAGGTGGTTCATCGAGTGATCCATGCACCGCAAACTGGTTCAGGTCCGCGTCCTGAGGTTCGATGACACGGTACGCCTCTTTGATCCCGGCTTCGGTGAGTTCGCGCGCCACTGTGAGCAGCGTATTTGGTGCATGATCGGCACAAAGCTCTGCCATTTGGTTGATTTCTTCCATAGCCACGTTGCGTGCAGCATCAAGCGATGGCGCACCGTAGATATCAACAAAGTGTTGCGCAAGCAGACCCGCGATTGCGTCTTGTTCTTGTGGTTCAATCTGGGTGACGGCGACAAAGCTGACCCTGCCGAAGGTCTCGCACCCCATCCAGCCGTTCGCAAAAGCCTGTCTGGCTTTGCCGACAAGATCGGCCTCTCCCCAGTTTGAAAATTCAAACCCTCCCGAAATGCACCATTCGCCTGTGCGCGCCGGATTGTGGAACACGCGAGAGTCGCTTTCGTCAAAATGTATTGCGCGGGCAAGTATCATATGGGCCTCGTCAGATGACCAGTGAGGGGGACAAGTATTGTCTTTTCATCAACCTTCAGCAAAAGGCCAAGGTTTTCATCAAGCCCGCTGTAGGTGCCGGTTTGGCCAGCGACTGTGATCTCGCCCTCTAATCCATGGGCAAGTCCAGACCATTCACGATGAAGTTGTGCGGTGCCGGTGTCAGCCCACGCATTGATCCCAACAAGCGTATGGCGCACCCATGCTTCGAGCAAGGCAACTGCGTCAACCTCGGCGCAGCCTTCGGCATAAAGGGCCGTGTCATCCGGCGTCAGGCCAGTGTCGTCACTGACGGGCCACAAGGCCAGTGTTAGATCGATGACCAGCCAATCGGGCTCATCCTCTGGCTGACCGGATGCCGCCATATGCATAGCCCCACATCGCCCGCCATTGATATAAATCGTTCCATCCCAACCCAAATGCACACCCACTTCAGGTGGTGCGAGCGCGCCGAGTGCGTTCTGAAATCCGACCCCGCATATCGGCAGCATTACAGCTGCCCTCGCCAATGAGACATCGGGGGCAAAAACGATCGCCGCACGTAAAGTGTTTGGCGCAAGATCGTAGATCACAAGACCCGCATCGCAACCTGCCTCAGCCGTCGCACAGGCCAGCGCAAACGGATCATTGCCGTTCGCATCCCGGCCAGTAAAGAGCGGTGGAAACGACGGTGTGATCATGCGTGACCCTTGGCAATCAGATCGCGGGCCAGATTGCGGAATGCTGCGGCTTGGCTGCTGTCGGGCTTAGACACGACAATAGGCGCACCACCATCCGCAGCGAGCCGGATATCCATATGCAGCGGGATTTCTGCCAACAAAGGAACACCGAGTTTTTCGGCTTCTTTCGCCACGCCGCCGTGCCCGAACGTATGTTCCTCGTGCCCGCAGGCCGAACATATATGGGTCGACATGTTTTCGATCATTCCAATCAGCGGTGTGCCCAATTGGTTGAACATATCGATGCCCTTGCGCGCATCAAGCAAAGCGATGTCTTGCGGCGTCGAAACGATAATTGCCCCATCCAGCTGTGACTTTTGCGCAAGCGTCATCTGCACGTCACCGGTGCCTGGGGGTAGATCGACGATCAGCACATCCAGCGCGCCCCATTGCACTTGGGTCAACATTTGTTGCAGCGCCCCCATCAGCATTGGACCGCGCCAGACAACAGCCTGGTCTTCATTTGCCATCAAACCCAGCGACATCATGGTGACGCCGAAATTGCGCATTGGCAGGATCGTTTTACCATCTGGTGAGGCAGGCCTGCCCGAAACCCCCAACATGCGCGGCTGGCTTGGACCATAGACATCCGCATCCAGCAAACCAACACGACGCCCTTCGGCGGCAAGCGCACAGGCAAGGTTGGATGCAACAGTGGATTTCCCGACACCACCTTTGCCGGATGCAACGGCGATAATGCGGTCAACACCCGGGATCTTTTCAGGGCCACTTGGCGCGCCCCCGCGCTGTGGCTTGAGGTCGGGTGGCGCTGCGGGCGCACTATGTGCGGTCATGACAACCGATACAGATGCGACACCGTCGCGCGCTTTGATCTTGGCCTCGGCATCATCCTTGAGGGCAGTATAGGCCTCTGCATGGCTGCCGTTGACCTCCATGACAAAGCGCACATTGCCATCGTCGACCGTGAGGGCTTTGACGATCCCGGCTTCGGTAATTGATGTCCCACTGATCGGATCAATGATGTCTTTGAGGATGGACAGGACTGTCTCGCGGGTGATGGCCACGTTAGGATTGCCCTTCGATTGAGCCAGTGACAATGTGTTCAAGCTCCAGCCCGTCAATCGTCAGAACAACTTTGGCCTCAAAGCTGCGCCCACTGGTGTCGCCGGCTTTGCGCAGGGCTTGTTCGATGGCCTGTTGCGAAGTGACGCCGACCTGCTTGAGGAACTTGCGCATCGACATGTTAAAATCGTCGCTCATTGGGATGTTTCCATATTGCTTGACCGCTTTGCCGACTGCCACCTAGTCTCTGCGCAGTTCAAAACGGGATGGTTGATGTGAAGTTTGCGGCACTCTTGCTCTTTTTGATTCTGCCCGGCCATGTGTTGGCGCAGGACCGGGAGTTCACGTTGTCTGCCCCTGATGAAATTGTCCAGTCCGGGTTTCTGCAGCATCTGTTGCCGCGATTTTCGCTGAAACACGGTGTGCGGATTAAACAAGTTGCCGACGGTGGCGATGTGGCGATCGGCGCAGAGGGCTTGCCTGTCTTTGTCGGTCTGGGCACGGTTTGGCACGTCACGCAAAACGACGCAGACGGGTCCAGCCTTTTTATAGATTGGTTGTTGTCGGGCATCGGCAAGCGCACGATTGCAGGGTTCCAACCCGACGGTGTGCCACTTTTCACGGCCAAGATTGTTGTTGAGGTTGCCATCGCTGACATCGCATTTGACGGCGACCCGGTTCAGGGTCAGGCTTTGGCGCTGGCGCGTTGCGGGCGTTGTCATGTGGTAAACGAGACCAACCGGATGAATGGGATGGGCCAAGCGCCGTCTTTTGCCGTAATGCGCGGCATTACCGATTGGCGAAATCGGTTCGCCACATTTTATGTGCTGAATCCACACCCCAGCTTTACACAGGTCGCAGGCATCACGCCGCCTTTTCCTGCCAATCTGCCGCCTGCCATTGTCCCGATTGAAGTTACCCAAGACGAGTTGGAGGCGATTCTCGCTTACGTGGCAACAATTGCCCCGGCCGATCTTGGCGCCCCATTGCAAAATCAGTGATCCTTGCGCTTGGACAGATAGTCGTCGGTAGTGCGCGGACGCGGCCTCTCGCCTGATGCGAACGGATTATCATCTGAATGGTACTGAGCGTTGATGCGGCAATTGTCGCACATTTGGATCATCCTCGCGGCGTCTGGGTTCTTGAACATCGCATGGTTTCCTGCCAACTTTTCTGAGATCTTTTCGACCGTCGATTTAACGCCGAAAAGGCTGCCGCATTCTATGCAGGCAAAGGGTTCTTCTTCGTTTAAAACTGACTGGGTAAATGCAGCATCGGTCAGATCAAACTGCGGCTGCAAAGTGATTGCTTTTTCGGGACATACATTGGCGCAAAGTCCACATTGCAGGCACGCGTCCTCTTGGAACCGAAGTTGCGGCAGATCAACGTTGTCGCCCAAGGCGCCAGACGGGCAGAGTGACACACAGGCCAAGCACAGCGTGCAAGCGGCTGTATCGACAATGACAGCGCCATAAGGCGCGTTTGCTGGCAACGGCAGTGTCACGGCATCGGGATTGAGGGCCTTTGCCGACAATCGCGCAATTTGCCTGCGTGTTCCAAGGGGTAGGATTGGGCTTGCGATCGCTGTCATAGGTGCGTTCCCAAACAGATGATCGGATAGCGCGTCAGGGTCCACCAAATCAAGCAATGCGACCGTTCCCGGTGAAATCGCATTGGCCAATTCTGCTTGCGGCACTAACGCGTCACGTTCTGTTTTGGGTGCCAACAAAATATCAACGCGGGCAAAGCCACTGGCCAGTGCGCCAACCATCTCTGCGTGGCCAAACCCGGCCAAGGCTTCGACCTCCATGGGGATCACATGCGCTGGCAATCCACGGCCATAACGCGCGCTTAGGCTGATCATCTGTGCGCCGTGATCGTCATGAACCAAAAGTGTGGCATCTTTTCCGCCTGCGGCGCGATAACTGCTTGCCAACGTATGGATCCGGCGAAAGACAAAGTCGGACGACGGCGCATCATAGCTGATCGCACCTGATGGGCAGACGGCAGAACATGCGCCACATCCCGCACAGATCATCGGATCGATGCTGACATGCTCACCGGCCGAGACAATAGCGCCCGTCGGGCACACATTCAGGCAATTTGAACACGCAGGCTTTTCGGCGCGCGAATGCGCACAAAGGCTGGGCTCCATACGGATATAAAACGGCTTTTCGAAAGTGCCGACCAGCTGGCTTGCGGCAAAGATAGCATCCGCCACAGCACCCTGGCCTTTGGGGTCGGCCCGCAGGTATCCATCACGCTTCTCTGGGGCGGGAAAGAGGGGGACACCGCCCGTGAGATCAAGAATGATATCGCAGTAAGACAAAGCACCATCCCGCGCCGGGGTCATCGCAGGTGTGCCACGCCCGCCTGAGACACTTTGCTGAAATTCATTGATGCGGACCTCAAATCGTCCAAGTGTTCCAGTGGCTTGATGCAAATTTCCAACGACCGTATCGTAGCTTTGCGTCGGAATAATCTCTGCGCCCGGGGCCAGCAGCACGGTGACAGACAGCGCCTCCCCAAGCTTTTCTGCGGCTGACAGTGCAACATCGGTCGTTCCAACAATCAGACAGGTGCCTTCTGTGATAATATCAAACGACTTCTGTGCCGGTGGGATCAAAGCAGCATCTGCAATCAGTGCGGCCATCTTTGGCGTTGTATCGCCGGCGTCATCTGTCCAGCCAGCACGGTCGCGGATGTCGACGAAATCAGGCGCGCTGGCGTCCATCTCTTCGGCAAGTGCGACGAAACGATGTGCTTCTTGCTGGCAGGCAATCACGACATCGCCCTGCGCAATCGCTTTGGCTGCGATGTCTATCTGATCGGTGCATAGGCTTGAATAACACGTGGCGCAGCGTAGGCCAGTGGCCACTTCCAAAGCAGCAGCGTCCAAATTCTGAGATACGAGGCAGTCACACACCAACAATGTTTTCGACATGGTTTTCCTCGATTTTCAAGAACGCAAGGCGCATCGCAGCTAGACAGGAAAATACAGGACAGTAAACTAAAATTTCTGCGCGATTGTGACGCTGCGACCTTCGCAGTTGCAGCAATTGAAACAATTCCCTGCCCCATGATCGCACATATCGTTATGTAAGCATTTGTTCTTGAAGGACTTTGGGAATGCTGCACTACGGCATCATTTCCCTGCGATGTTTCGGACAAAAAAGTGTCTTTGCGTTTCGCAGATTATGGGTCAATATGGCTCTAAGAAATAAGTACCAACAGGGCTCTCTCTTGAAGTTTGAATACCCTCACTCATTGTCGATACCACTCGGCGTTGTCGTCAAGCGGTCAGCCGGTGTAACCCGGTGGGTTAAGTATGCTTGGAAAGCTTCAGCCGTGTTGCCGGGCGCCGGACCCGCCGATTGGAAAGTGCTGCGAAGCGATGGCGATGTCACCGAATTCCATGCAGCAACGCTTCCTTTGACGCTCTATGTCTCTGATGCAGAAGCCTACGCGCACGAGCTTCAAGCGCGGACACCCTCAGTATACGCGATCTTGCGGCCCAGCGATGTAGGCGAGGTTGCGCCATGGACTGTCGCACTTGTCACGGCTTCCCCTTATGAGGCGCAGGATTATTGCGATTCCGCAGAGGAATTGGTAGAAAAGATTCCAATGCCAGATGGACTTTGCGCATGGATTACTGCGTTTGTGGAAAAACACTACGAGGAAGAGGCGTTTGTAAAACGTCGCCGGAACAAAACCCGGGTTGATCAAAGCCAAGATGGAATTGGCGACCCGCGCATCCGTCAAGTCAGCGATGTCTATCGTGCGCCGCGCCGCAAAGAGGTGCTGAATTGAGCGAAGTCCTGTCGTCATGGTCACGCCGTCGCGCAGCCGTCGCGGCCGAGGCTGAAAGGGAAGACGTTGCAGCACGTGAAGCTGCTCTTGCGCTAGAGCAAGACGCGCTGGCAGAGAAATCTGACGAAGATATACTTGAAGAGCTTGGCCTGCCTGATCCGGACAGCCTTGGGCTGGGCGATGACTTCAAAGCGTTCATGTCCAAATCCGTGCCGGAACATCTGCGCAAACGTGCGCTGCGCAAACTGTGGCGGAGCAATCCTGTGCTGGCCTGTGTTGACGGGCTTAATGATTACGACGACGATTATTTGGCCCAAAGTCTTGGCCAAGGTGTGATCAAGACCTCTTATCAGGTTGGCAAGGGCATGTTGGCCCATTTGTTGGAAGTTGAGCGCCTCAAAGACGCCGAGCCCAAAGTTGCGAAGATTGAGGCCGCGGTTGAGGATGACGTGGTGGAGGTTGTCGCCGAGGCAATGGATGAGTGGACTGCCGTAACCGACGAAGTCGCTGCGGTTGATGAAGAGTCAGCGCCATTTGCGCCCCGCCGGATGCGGTTTCAGTTTGAGGATGATACCGCATGAATGTTGCCGCCGCCGTCGCAGAAGTCCCAGAGGAAGATCGGCTGCGCGCGGACCTTTACAACTATTTGGGTCTAATGCTTGCAGGTCCGCCTGATCAGCTGTTGTTGGATCAATCAGCCGCGCTCACCGGCGATGAGACAGACCTTGGACAAGCGATCAATGGGTTGGCGCGGGTTGCGAAGATATCAAAGCCGAAGGCTGTGCAGACCGAGTATAATGCCCTGTTCATTGGTCTTGGCCGGGGGGAGTTGTTGCCCTTTGCGAGCTACTATCTCACAGGGTTTTTAAATGAAAAGCCACTGGCAAACTTGCGCGCAACCATGGCTGATTTTGGCATGACGCGCGCAGACGGCGTGTTTGAGCCAGAGGATAACATCGCTTCATTGATGGAAATGATGGCAGGTATGGTCGTTGGGCGCTTTGGGCGGGTGGCAAGCGTGGCCGAGCAACAGACATTCTTTAACTTGCATATTGGCACGTGGGCTACACACTACTTCAATGACCTGCAGGGGGCCAAATCATCAATCCTTTACGCATCTGTCGGTGCGGTCGGATTGGCCTTCATGGAGATCGAAAAAGAAGCATTTCGCATGACCGCAAGCTGACGGGCTTGCCGCATAACCGGTGGGGACGCCCGCCAAATAAGAAAAGGGAGACATCCTATGACCGATAAAAAAGCAGGCGCGAGCCGCCGTGACTTTCTGAAACTGGCCGGGACCGCCGCACCGGCAGCCGCTGCCGTGGCAGCAGGTGGCGCGACACAAGCCGCTGCCGAACCTGCAGATCTTTCATCAGAGACGATGCAAGATACCGATCACACACGCGCGTATTTCGAAAGTACACGTTTTTAGGCAAGTGTCATGGCCGCTGTCATGGTCGACTAGGGCCATCACCGAGCGGCCAACAAGAGATCATCCGGTAAGATCGGATAAGGGAGGAAGAGAATGCTGAGGAAAAAGACCAACGGGTATACACGCCGGTCCGGTCGTTCACCGATTACGGTGAACAAAGGTTCCAACGGAATTGATCGTCGCGGTTTCTTGCGCGGATCAGGCCTTGCGATCGGTGGTTTGGCCGCAATCGCGGCAACGGGTGGTACAGTTACCCAAGCGACAGCACAAACTGCCGCGACCCGTGCAGTTGAAATAATTAAATCAGTCTGCACGCACTGTTCGGTAGGTTGCACGGTTATCGCCGAAGTCGATAATGGTGTTTGGACAGGGCAAGAGCCCGGCTGGGACAGCCCGTTCAACCTCGGTGCCCATTGCGCCAAAGGCTCTGCGGTGCGTGAACACGCACATGGGGAACGCCGTCTGAAATACCCGATGAAAAAAGAAAACGGCGAATGGGTGCGCATCAGCTGGGAAACCGCGGTCACCGAGATCGGCGACGGCATGATGAAAATCCGCGAAGAAAGCGGGCCGGATTCTGTCTACTGGCTTGGTTCTGCCAAGCACAACAACGAGCAGGCTTATCTGTTCCGCAAGTTTGCTGCCTATTGGGGCACCAATAACGTCGATCACCAAGCGCGGATTTGTCACTCGACCACTGTTGCCGGTGTGGCAAATACATGGGGCTACGGTGCCATGACGAACAGCTACAACGACATCCATAACTCCAAGGCGATCTTTTTGATCGGGGGCAACCCAGCCGAGGCACACCCAGTGTCACTGCTGCATATGCTCAAAGCCAAAGAGCAAAATAACGCACCGTTGATCGTGTGTGATCCTCGTTTTACGCGGACTGCAGCGCATGCTGATGAGTATGTCCGCTTCCGGCCTGGCAGCGACGTCGCTCTGGTTTGGGGTATCCTGTGGCACATCTTTGAAAATGACTGGCAGGATAAAGAATTCATCCGGACGCGTGTTTGGGGGATGGACCAGATCCAGGAAGAAGTGGCCCGCTGGACGCCCGAAGAGGTTGAGCGCGTCACCGGCGCACCCGGCAGCCAGCTGGAACGTGTCGCGCGAACCCTTGCAAACAACCGCCCCGGCACTGTGATTTGGTGCATGGGTGGCACGCAGCACACCAACGGTAACAACAACACCCGCGCCTATTGCATCCTACAGCTCGCACTTGGGAATATGGGCACCGCTGGTGGCGGCACCAACATTTTCCGTGGCCACGACAACGTGCAGGGTGCAACTGACCTTGGTGTTCTTGCTGATACGCTGCCAGGCTACTACGGCCTGTCTGCTGGATCATGGGCACATTGGGCCCGGGTTTGGGAAGAAGACCTTGATTGGCTCAAAGGCCGGTTCTCACCTGAAACGGTGGGCGACACCGCGATGATGAACCTCACGGGAATTCCGGTCAGCCGTTGGATTGATGGCATTTTGGAAGATGCGGCGGACATCGATCAACCCGATAACGTGCGCGCCATGGTGCTTTGGGGCCATGCGCCAAACAGCCAAACCCGTCTGAAGGAAATGAAAACGGCGATGGAGAAGCTCGACATGCTTGTCGTGGTTGACCCATATCCGACTGTGTCGGCGGTGCTGCAAGATCGTGAAGACGGTGTTTACCTGCTGCCAGCGTGCACGCAATTCGAAACACGCGGCTCTGTGACAGCGTCAAACCGGTCGCTTCAGTGGCGCGACAAAGTGGTCGAACCACTGTTTGAATCGCTGCCGGATCATACGATCTTGGCAATGTTCTCGGAAAAGTTCGGCTTCCACGACAAAATCTTCCGCAACATTGCGATTGATGAAGGTGGCGAGCCGAACGTCGAAGACATTACCCGCGAATTCAACCGCGGCATGTGGACCATCGGTTATACTGGCCAAAGCCCAGAGCGTCTGAAGATGCACATGGCGAACCAACACACCTTTGACCGCACATCGTTGCGTGCCATTGGTGGACCGGCAGATGGGGACTTTTACGGTCTGCCTTGGCCAAGTTGGGGCACACCCGAGATGAACCACCCCGGCACCGCGAACCTTTATGACATGTCATTGCCGGTTGCCGAAGGTGGTCTGACCTTCCGCGCCCGTTTTGGTGTGGAACGTGACGGTGACAATCTATTGGCCGAAGGTGTCTTTACACCGGGGTCGGAGATCGAGGATGGCTATCCAGAATTCACCATGCAGATGCTGATGGATCTTGGATGGGACGGTGATCTGACGGCTGATGAGCGTGCCGCTATTGATGCGGTTGCCGGTCCGAAAACCAACTGGAAAACCGACCTTTCGGGTGGGATTCAGCGAGTTGCAATTGCCCATGGCTGCGCCCCCTTCGGCAATGCCAAGGCCCGTGCCGTCGTCTGGACCTTCCCGGACCCGGTGCCTACACACCGCGAGCCGCTCTATTCGAACAGACGCGATTTGGTGGCCGATTATCCGACCTACGAGGACAAGAAGTTCTGGCGCGTTCCGACCATGTACGCCTCGATCCAGAAAAATGACTTCTCGAAGGAATATCCGATAATTCTGACGTCAGGTCGTTTGGTCGAATACGAGGGTGGCGGCGACGAAAGCCGCTCGAACCCATGGCTTGCCGAATTGCAGCAAGACATGTTCGTCGAGATCAACACACGTGACGCCAATAACTTGGGCGTGCGTGATGGTGCGCAGGTCTGGGTTGAGGGCCCCGAAGGTGGCAAGGTCAAGGTTATGGCCATGGTCACCGAACGGGTCGGTGAAGGCGTCGCATTCATGCCGTTCCACTTTGGTGGACACCTGGAAGGTGTTGATCTAAGGGATAAATATCCAGAAGGGGCCGATCCGTTTGTATTGGGTGAATCCTCCAACACAGCACAAACATACGGCTATGACAGCGTAACCCAGATGCAAGAGACCAAAGCGACTCTTTGCAAAATCTGGACAGCATAAGGGAGAAGTAGAATGGCTAGAGCAAAATTTCTCGTCGATGCTGAACGCTGCATTGAATGCAACGCTTGCGTCACCGCCTGTAAAAACGAGCATGAGGTGCCGTGGGGTATCAACCGCCGTAAGGTCGTCACCATCAATGACGGCTCACCGGGGGAACGGTCGATCTCGGTCGCGTGTATGCACTGTTCGGACGCGCCGTGTATGGCCGTCTGTCCGGTCGATTGCTTCTATCAAACCGACGATGGTGTTGTGCTGCACTCCAAGGACTTGTGCATCGGGTGTGGTTACTGCTTTTACGCGTGTCCGTTTGGTGCGCCGCAGTTCCCGCAGGCGGGCAACTTTGGATCGCGCGGCAAGATGGACAAATGCACTTTCTGCGCCGGTGGCCCTGAAGAAAACAACTCCAGTGCGGAGTTCGCGAAATATGGGCGTAACAGGATTGCTGAGGGCAAATTGCCGATTTGCGCCGAAATGTGTGCAACTAAGGCTTTGCTCGCAGGTGACGGTAACATCGTTTCCGATATTTATCGCGAGCGTGTTGTCGCCCGTGGCTTTGGCTCGGGTGCATGGGGTTGGGGTACAGCTTACAACCAAAAAGGCGGCTAACCGCCACTTTGCAATGCATGAAAAGGGGCGGCCTTCACAGGGCCGCCCTTCTTTGATCTGACAAAGAGGAATTTCCGATGCTGCGTCTTATGACCCTTTTTGCTTTGCTTTGGACCCTTGCTGCGCCTGTCGCGGCACAAGACGTCATAGACACGCCGCGCGCATCCACCGGCGGGGCACAAACACTCGAGGACATCCTGCGCCGCCAAGAGGGTCAGGTCATTGACGACAGTTTTCGCAGTGATGTTACGGGAAATCCTGACTTAGCCGCACCGATGACAGAGCAATTGGGTACTTTGGGCGGCGCATCGGACCCTGATCTGTGGCGGGCGTTCCGTTATAGCAATGCTGATATTACCACCCAAAACCGCGGCCCGGCATCGACCACGTTGATTCAAGATGGAGGCATGTGGTGGTTGCTCTTTCGCAAAGGCCCTTTGCTGCAAATGACAGCTTATCTGCTTGGTGGGACACTTTTGGCATTGGCGCTGTTCTATTTGATCCGGGGGCGCATCCGTATTGATGGCCAAAAAACCGGCCGGACAATCACCCGCTTTAAAGCCTTCGAGCGGTTCGGTCATTGGCTACTGGCATCATCATTCATTATTCTTGGTCTGACAGGTTTGATCTCGCTTCTTGGACGTAAAGTGCTGATACCAGTCTTCGGCCGTGATGCGTTTTCGGTTTTGGCTACTGGCAGCAAGTGGGTGCATAACAACGTGTCATGGGCCTTTATTGTGGCGCTCGTGATCATTTTTGTCGTCTGGGTTGCGCACAATATTCCTGACCGTACTGATCTAAATTGGCTTGCCAAAGCAGGCGGTCTTTTCGGTGGCTCACACCCGCCGGCCAAGAAATTCAATGCGGGTCAGAAACTGATCTTCTGGGCCGTGATCATTCTGGGCGGATCCATTTCGGTCACGGGCGTTTCACTTCTTTTCCCGTTTGAATTCAACATGTTTGGGCATACATTCTCGACCCTCAATAGCTGGGGTGTGCCGGGATGGGTTGGCATGCCCGATCTCCCGTATCCACTTCAGCCGCAAGAAGAAATGCTATACGCACAACTTTGGCACGCGATCGTTAGTCTGGTTCTGATGTCGATCATTATTGCACATATTTATTTGGGTTCAGTGGGAATGGAAGGTGCGTTTGATGCAATGGGCAAGGGTGAAGTCGAAGAACAATGGGCGCGCGAACACCACAGCATTTGGGCCGAAGAGGTCCTGAAATCAGAGCCATCCAAATCCGAGGCATCGTAACATGAAAGCTTTTCTTGTCTCTTTGATCGCATTGGTGGTCATTTCAGTTGGTGCAAATCAACTGCTCGTGCGCGTCGGGCCATCCAGCGCTGACGCTGGTACTTCGGTCCAAAATGTACGTCTTTCAGACTAAGGAAAATGGCTCGGATAAACCATACCATCCATTGGGTTGCGTGCCGCACATAAGACCTCAGTAGGTGCTGTCAGACGAATGCACACTGGTCCTTACCAGGACAGTGGGACTGCCCTTTATGCCGAGCCAAGACCGCGCAACTCAACGAGAGCAGCGGTTCGGTTCAGCTTAAAACTGTCTCTGCTGTAAAGCGCGCGTTCGTGGTTGAAATGGATGCGCACCGAGGCTTGAGCGGTGTCAAATTTTTGCAAACTTCCCATTCCCCGAGGGCGGAGCATAGGGGTTCCCGTCGTCGAAAAGGAAGATGTGAATTCTCAGCTTGGTTGTTCAGCCCGCGTCCCGTTTCTTGCTTCTGCGCGTTGCCTATGACTTTCATCGCAGCACCGTAGGATCGTAGCCTGTCGGGCACGAGGACTTCCGAATGCCGTGCCGGTTTATTGTTTTTCGCAGGAATTTCAATGCGGCTTTGCAATCCCGGCGCTTCGTGACGTAGCTTTCTAGTACTTCGCTTTCGTGATCAAGAGCGCGCCAAAGGTAGTGCATCTCGCCGTTGATTTTCATGAAGACTTCGTCCACATGCCATCGCCAGTT